>CALCEC010000028.1 GCA_937900095.1 uncultured Bacteroidales bacterium
ACCTATTTCATATCCCTCCTTCCAATCCCATGTTCCAACTAACGGCGACAACTCCCCGTCACCATCTTCTTGCGGGGCACTAATGAAACTCTGCATTGTCAATGGCAATATAACAAGTCCCAAAATTAAAAGGAATGTTCTTTTCATAATATCATTCGCCTTTGTACATATTCTGATATTCCTGTTGAGAGAACTCGACATTTACCCGTTTTTCAAGAATCATCAAGGCCGTATCGGGCCAATAAGCCTTGTCATCATCGAGAATAAAACGCATTACCGTATCGCTGAGCAATTCAAACGTAACATCGTTATATTTGTCCCAACTGTCAAAACCATAAAAATCGGATATGCCTTCACATATTTTACTCTTTACAACATTCCCCTCCGGTTTCTTTACACGTACCATTTGAAGATACTTACCCGCTTCATCCCATTCAGGCATATGGATTCTATCGCCACGGAAAAACACTCCTCCAACAGTAAAAAGTAAGGAATCATTTCTTTCACCACATCTTATATAGAACTTATGTACCTTATCATTCCAAACCCAATTCCACCGACCAACTAACGGCGACAACTCCCCGTCACCATCTTCTTGTGGGGCACTAATGAAACTCTGCATTGTCAATGACAATGTAACAAGTCCCAAAATTAAAAGGAATGTTCTTTTCATAATATTATTCACCTTTATACATAAAAAGGTAAGTCTTATCAGAGAATTTACGATTTATTCTGTCTCGACGTATCATTCTTGCAGTGTCGGGCCAATAACTTCTCTTGTCTCCCAAAATGAACAGCATTGTTGAATCATTGAGAACTTCAAACGAAATATCGTTGTAAAGATTTCTCCTGTCATAATTATAAGAACCATTTGATATGCCTTCACTTATCTTGGTCTTCACAAAATTACCTTCAGGTTTCTTTACACGTATCATCTGAATGAACATTCTTTCTTCATCATAGGTTGTTTCAGCCGAGTGTAGTTTTTGTCCGTAAAAGAAAGAGCCTCCCATTGTGAATATCAAGGAGTCATTCCTTTCACCGACCCATATTGCAAAGTGAGAACCTATTTCATATCCCTCCTTCCAATCCCATGTTCCAACTAACGGCGACAACTCCTCGTCACCATCTTCTTGCGGGGCACTAATGAAACTCTGCATTGTCAATGACAATATAACAAGTCCCAAAATTAAAAGGAATGTTCTTTTCATAATATCAAAATTTTATAGGATATCTCAATTGGCTACCAACTTTCTCAGCAATACCATTCAAACGTCTTATCCAGCCCTCATAAAAAGCTTGTTGACTAGGATGCTCACATGCATCTTTCTTATAATAAAATTGTCTATCCTTAATTATTTCATCAATCAACCATTTAGGGTCACAAGCATGTATGGCCTCTAATGTTTTTGGCCCCATCAGACCATCAACATTCAGCGAAGCTCCTCTACTGTTCAATATCCGCTGTACACGTTTGACAACACCTCCGGCATAGGAATTTATCATATAGTCATTCATTACATAGGCCAAATTCTTGTCTCTTATGTATCCTAAATTGTATTTATCCCACATGGCCTTATAGAGACTGCGGGCATCATCGACCGTGAGGTCTCTTATAGGTTTGGATTTACCCCCCGGCAAGGCATACTTGTAGTCCTCCATAAAGGATTTGGTTATGCCATACATGGTTTCCCCACCACGGTCGTTCGGATGGTTTGAATACCCACCCTCGGATTTTAGAGTATGACCAATGACCGAATCGAACTTTGCTCTGTTCATGTAATCAAACTCCTCCTCGTGGTAAGGAGCGCGATTAAGGATTTGCGTTCCCAATTCGCCATTCAGTTTGGGATACTTTATTACCCTCATCCTGTCAAGCGTTTTTTCACGTTGCCAAGGGTCAAAGTTAAGTTCTTTTTCATCATTTCCAAAATCTGGACCACTTTTAACATTGATTGACTCCTGTTTGGGTTGCTCAAAAGGGTTATTAACTTTAGGTTCGGGCTTATTGTCACCCAAGAACACATACCTTGTATTGTCTTCAGGACCCAATAAATGAGGGAAGAACGAATGAAGTGCCTGACGCTTTTTCTTCTCTTTTTCAATTTCTTCAGGGTTGTCAGAAATGAAGAATTCTGTGCTTTTAAATTTATCTTCCATGTTACTGCTTTTTTGTACAAAAGTATGCTTACTGCGACTGCTTAAGGTTGTTGTTTTACCATACTTTTTCACTATCTTCGCATCGTGGTTGGCTACGGCCGCTCTATAAATGTCTTAAAAAGAGGATTCTATGGTACTTAACTATATTTGGATAGCATTCTTTCTCCTTGCATTTATTATAGCATTGGGAAAACTCATCTTCCTTGGTGACACAACGGTGTTCCCTGCAATAATGGATTCCACCTTTGCACAGGCAAAGAATGCATTCGAGATATCATTGGGACTCACGGGAGTGCTGTCACTGTGGATGGGTATAATGAAGATTGGCGAGAAGGGCGGTCTTGTGGCGGCTCTTGCCCGGTTGCTGAGCCCGGTGCTGTGCAAGATATTCCCTGACATCCCAAAGGGACACCCTGCAATGGGAACAATGTTCATGAACTTCTCGGCAAACATGCTGGGGCTTGACAATGCGGCCACTCCAATGGGGCTTAAGGCAATGCAGGAACTACAGGAAATAAATCCCAAGAAGGACACCGCAAGCAACCCGATGATAATGTTCCTGGTGCTGAACACATCGGGACTGACACTAATACCGATAACCGTGCTGCTATACCGCGCCGAGATGGGCGCTGCAAACCCCACTGACGTGTTCATCCCAATTCTGCTTGCCACAACGGTTGCCACCATCGTAGGCCTCATAGCCACAAGCATCTACCAGCGCATAAACCTCTTCAACCGCACGATGCTGATCTTTCTCTTTGGAATATGCGCGCTCATTGCCGGTGGAACATGGGGCATGATGCAGCTGTCTCAGGTGCAGATTGAAGTTGTATCGACATCGCTCGCAAACATCATACTCTTTTCGGTAATAGTAATATTCATCGTTGCCGGGATGAGGGCAAAGATAAACGTATACGATGCTTTCATTGAGGGTGCAAAGGAGGGATTCGGCACTGCGGTGCGCATAATACCCTACCTCATTGCCATACTCGTTGCCATAGGGGTGTTCCGCGCATCGGGTGGCATGGACGTGATAATGGAAGGAGTAGCGTGGTGCGCCAATGCCGTGGGGCTGGGCGATGACTTCGTGGGTGCACTGCCCACAGCCATAATGAAGCCGCTGAGCGGTAGCGGAGCACGCGGAATGATGATTGACGCCATGAACACATACGGTGCCGACTCGTTCGCAGGGCGCTTGGCATGCCTGTTCCAGGGAGCCACAGACACTACATTCTACATACTGGCCGTATACTTCGGCAGTGTGGGAATACGCAAGACACGCCATGCGGTCACATGCGGACTTCTTGCCGACCTTGCCGGAATAATCGCGGCCATAATAATTGCATATATATTCTTCGGATAAAAACTACATATTATGAAACGTATTCTGCTTACAGCCATAGTATTGATTGCCACCGTTGCAGCGTTTGCCGACGGGTTCGGCATAAAGAACGGTCCCTACATCCAGAATGTGACAGAAGAGGGCGCTGAAATCTTTTTCACCACGTCGCAGCGTGCAGCAGCCTGGGTAGAGGTATATGCCGACGGATGGGAAGCTCCCAGACGCTACTGCAACATCGATGCAGGACTCATCGACGCATACGACACACGTCACGCCGTGGAGATAGGCGGGCTCGATGCAGGGTGCAGCTACCGCTACCGTATTGTGGCAAGGGAGATGAAAGAGTTCCGCCCCTACAAAATAACATACGGCGACAGCATCGCCACGCAATGGGAGAAGTTCAGCACACTGCCCCTGAAGATAGAGAAGAGCCGTTTTGTGATAATCAACGACGGGCACGACAATGCCGACAAGGTGCGTTCCCTGCTCAACCTGTCGCAACTGAAGGATGCCAATGCCGTGATATACCTGGGCGACATGATAAGCTACCTTGAGAATGACGAGGCGCCCTACAAAGGATTCATTGACGTGTCGGTTGAGCTGTTCGCGCGCAACAAGCCTTTCATTGCCGTACGTGGAAACCACGAGACACGCGGAAACCTCGCACGCCGCTACAAGGAGTATGTGGGCCGCCCCAACGGACGTTTCTACAACATCTTTTACTTTGGCAACACCGCACTCATTGTCCTTGACACCGGTGAGGACAAGCCCGACAGCCACCCCGTATACGGCGGCATAAACGACTTCGACAGCTACCGCCGCGAACAGGCCCTGTGGCTACAGCAGGAGATAAAGAGCAAGAGATTCCGCAAATGCACCAACAGGATTGTACTGATGCACATACCTCCTTTTGTCACAGGCGACCACGGGAGTGAGAACCACGCCGAGAAGGAACTTGTGGAACTGTTCACGCCAATATTCAACAAGGCAAAGATAGACATTGTACTGTCGGGGCACACCCACCGTCACTACTCCATAGAGCCCGACGGCAATCGGCAGTTCCCCATTGTGATAAACGACAACCGCAGCGTCATAGACCTCACAAGCGACAAGGAGGGCATTGGGGTTACAATAACAGACATTGACGGGAATGTAACAATGAACAAAAAATTCTGATATATGATAAGCTACCAGACCGAGGGCGTGAAGATGCCCGCAATCAAGAGACGTGAGACAACAGCGTGGATAAAGGCCGTTGCAGCCACATACGGCAAGAAGGTGGGCGACATCGCCTACATTTTCTGCGACGACGAGAAAATCCTTGAAGTGAACCGCGAGTACCTGCAGCACGACTACTACACCGACATCATCACCTTTGACTATTGCGAGGGTGACATCATCAGCGGCGACCTGTTCATATCGCTGGACACAGTGCGCAGCAACAGCGAGATGGTCGGTGCCACATACGAGCAGGAGCTGCACCGCGTAATAATCCACGGCATACTACACCTGTGCGGAATAAATGATAAGGGTGAAGGTGAACGTGAGATTATGGAGGCGTGTGAGAACAAGGCATTACTGATGAGATGAAAAACAAACCGAGATAGCACGCTATCTCGGTTCTTGTTTATACGATGAAGTAATACAATTACAATCTCAGCCCATCGAGCATCTCGGCAAACAGTTTCATTCCGTCACGTATCTCGCTTATGAGGACATACTCGTTGGCGGTATGCGAGCGGGCTGTATCACCGGGGCCCATCTTGAGTGTGGGGATATTCAGCAGTGCCTGGTTCGACAGCGTGGGCGAGCCGTAAGGCTTGCGGCCCATCTCTATGGCACGCTTTACAAGCGGATGCTCAAGGGATATCGATGACGAGTTGAGGCGTGTGGAACGTGCCTTTACCTCACTCTTGACGTTGCTTTTTATTATATCGAGAAGCTCGCTGTTCGAATAACACTCGGTGCTGCGTATGTCAACGACATAACTGCAGCTGTCGGGGATGACATTGTGCTGTGTACCGGCGTTTATCTGTGTCACAGTCATCTTCACATCACCGAAAAGAGCCGATGACTTGGGCAATTTATTGTTGCGGAACCATTCAATATCCCTTATGGCATTATATATGGCGTTGTCGCCCCCGTTGCGTGCGGCGTGCCCCGACACTCCCTTTGCTACACAATCGAGCACCATAAGACCCTTCTCGGCCACGGCTGGCTGCATGCTTGTGGGCTCACCGATGATTGCACAGGTGACGGATGGCAAGTGCGGGATGAGTGACTCGATGCCGTTCTTGCCCGACACCTCCTCCTCGGCCGACGCCACAAAGATTGTATTGTAGTTCTGCTTGCTCTGGCATATCTTGTAGAACACCTGCAACAGTGTCACGAGTGAGGCACCGTCGTCATTGCTTCCAAGGCCATAGATTCTGTCACCCTCGATGATTGGGGTGAAGGGGTGCTTGCTCCAGCCGCTGACAGGCTTTACAGTGTCTATGTGGGCATCGAGCAGCAAGGTCGGGCGTGATGCGTCGAACCCCGGTGCAACGCACCACAGGTTGTTCAGGTGACGGTGCACCTCGCACTGCACAGGAGCACCACGTTCGATAAAATGTTGTAGTCTGTCCGTCGCATCACCCTCTTCACGGCTCAACGAAGGAGTATTTATCAACACCTTCAACAGCTCGACGGCCTGGCTTACATTCGATTCGCTTATAATCATAAATCTGTTTCTGAATTTGGAGTGCAAAGGTACAACAGTAAAGGTGCACTTTCAAAATCCGCACAAAGAATTTATCAACAAAAAGAGGAGACAAACAGGTAAAAACACCCTTTACGCGCGCATATATTTGCTTATTTTTGAAGATAGTTGTATCTTCGCGCAGAATTTCAAAAAGATATACATCAAATGATTACAGCCGACCAACTGAAAGATATAAAGGAGCGCACCGATGCGCTCAAGCAGTACCTTGCCATCGATGAGAAGATTATCCAGGTAGAGGAGGAGCAGCTACGTACTCAAGCACCGGGATTCTGGGACAATGCCAAGGAGGCCGAGGCACAGATGAAGAAAGTGAAGGGCCTGCAGGCGTGGATTGACGGCTACAAGGAGGTCAAGAACCGTACCGAGGAGGCCGAGATGGCTATGGAGCTCTACCGCGAGGAGATGGTAGAGGAGCACGAGGTTGACGATGCATATGCACGCGCCCTCACAGCTGTTGAGGAGCTTGAGCTCAAGAACATGCTCCGCGGCGAGGCCGATGACATGGACTGTGTGCTCAAGATAAACTCAGGTGCCGGCGGTACCGAGGCACAGGACTGGGCAAGCATGCTCATGCGCATGTATATGCGCTGGGCCGAGGCCAACGGCTACAAGGTTACCGTTGCCAACCTTCAGGAGGCCGAGGATGCAGGTATCAAGACAGTTACCCTTGAGCTCAAGGGCCCTTACGCATACGGTTACCTCAAGGGCGAGAACGGCGTTCACCGTCTGGTGCGCGTGAGCCCCTACAATGCCCAGGGCAAGCGAATGACATCGTTCAGCTCGGTGTTCGTCACTCCGCTTGTCGATGACAGCATTGAGGTCGTTGTAGAGCCTGCACGTATATCATGGGATACTTTCCGAAGCGGTGGTGCCGGTGGTCAGAACGTGAACAAGGTGGAGTCGGGTGTGCGCCTGCGCTATCAGTACAAGGACCCGTATACAGGTGCCGAAGAGGAGATTCTCATTGAGAACACCGAGACCCGCGACCAGCCCAAGAACAAGGAGAATGCCATGCGCCAGTTGCGTTCTATCCTCTACAACAAGGAGATGCAGCACCGCATGGAGGAGCAGGCAAAGGTTGAGGCCGGCAAGAAGAAGATTGAGTGGGGTTCACAGATACGAAGCTATGTGTTCGACGACCGTCGTGTGAAAGACCACCGTACAAACTTCCAGACATCGGATGTAGGCGGAGTAATGGACGGTAAGATCGACGGCTTCATCAAGGCATTCCTTATGGAGTTCTCCGAGGACGCAAAGTAACAGCACATGGCATTAGAGATTGAGAGGAAATTCCTTGTCACCGATGACAGCTACAAGGCAATGGCATTCCGCTGTGACCGCATTGCACAAGGCTATCTGTGCCGCGAAGGCGGCAACTCGACCCGCGTGAGGGTACGTGGCGACAAGGGGTATCTCACCATCAAAGGACCGTCGATGGACGGCGGACTCAGCCGCTTCGAGTGGGAAAAGGAGATTCCCGAGAGCGAGGCCTGGGAACTGCTGAAACTGTGCCACGGCGGCATAATAGACAAGACGCGCCACCTTGTGAAGTGCGGCAACCACACATTCGAGGTAGATGAGTTCCACGGCGACAACGACGGCCTTGTGGTGGCCGAAGTGGAACTTGAAAATGCCGACGAAACATTTGAAAGGCCTCCATTCCTTGGAAAAGAGGTCACAGGGGACGCAAAATACTACAATTCAAGACTCATACACTTCCCGTACAAATGCTGGCAGATAAATAAATATGGCGACTGATTCATTCATTTTTCAGTCGCCATATTCTTGTTTCTGTTATTTTCAATCTTTCCGAAGAGATATTTGAGTAATGTAAGGCAGATGATATTAGAAAACAGTATTCCAGCCATATTGAACAGGAAATCGAACAAATCGCCCGAACGGTATTCAGTAAGCTCATTCTGACACACCTCTATCACACCGCTGAATATTAACGGAATAAGAAACATGGCCAAAAAAGCCTTGAAGCTATTCCTCTTCTCATGTACCCTGAAGAACTCGAACCATATTATAAAAGAGAGACCCGCATACATGCAGAAGTGGGCAACCTTGTCCATGCCTTCAAAGAGCTGGAGCTTCATACCATCAGACGGTTTGAAAAGGCTCAAATAGACTATAGCACATAACGTGAGTATAGACAGCGGGTAACGTTTAAGGTATTTCAGTATGTACTTTAGCATATTTCTACAGTATGTAACAATTCTGATGCCATAATTGCTCAGACAACTCCTTATTTTTTGCAAAGGTACAACAAATTAGGAATAACAGGACAATAGACTGCTGTTTTATATGGATTTAACAACTGCCCTTGCTGTAACAGCTGTTACAGCAAGGGCAGCACAGAAAATCAAAGAATTGATTTTAAATTACAGTTCCATAGTTCTGCAATCAGCTTGCTCTTACCACGAGATAACGTGTTACGCTCCAGAACAGTCTGTTGTCCATGATCTTCAATGTAAGCAGACCGTCCTCGTTCTCCACGATTGTATAAGAACCTTCGGGGTGGGTCGTGAGCACCTTGGCTTTCTTTGTACCAAGAGCGATATCACTTGTATTCCTGATGTCCACCTGTATGAAGTTCTCCTTATTCACAGAAGCATCCTCCATGACATCACCTTTCTTGAAGAGGCCTGTGTTGGTAAGGATATTCTGCTCCTTGAGCTCCTTCTTGCTGCCGATAATATACCATGCAGCATTGAGGGCTGCATCCTGCGCAGCGATGGTGTTGTTGCTCTCGGCATTCTGTGCCACGAGATCCTCCTTGATGGCTGTGAGTGAAGCTACTGTCTCATCGAGCTCCGTGATGCGGATGTTCTTTGCTGCAAGTTCCTCCTGGAGGGCCTTCACCTCGTCGGCCTTCGCTGCAAGGTCCGCGGTAAGCGAAGCGACAGCCTTCTTTAACTGTGCGGACCTGTTGTTGCTTTTGTCAAGCTTAGACTGCAGCTCCTCAATCAGAGCTTTGTTCTCCTGCATTCTGCTCTGGATGAAAGCAAGGTCGGCCTTTATGTTCTCTCCAAAACTTGCCGGAGCATTCTCAAGAGAACCACTCTGCACAGCTATGCGATCCTCAGCCTCGTTTATCTTGCGAAATCCTTCCGACACCTCGTTGAATAGACCCATGAACTCATTTACCTCATTATTTGACTTGTTGAGCTCTATGTTCAGTGAGTCGACCCTTGCCGTAAGCTCCTCTTTACTTGGACCGTTGTTACATGATGCCAAAAATGCAACACCCAATGCCACCAAGGCTACTCTCTTTGTTCCACTTATGAAACCGTTCACACAGTTCTTTCTTTCAGTTGTCTTTTTCATGATTGTTACTTTTAAATATTATAATTAATCTATTTTCTGTTACCTGAAGGCAAGCGCCTACACTATATATGGTACAAAAAGCGTGCCAAAAAATCATACAATTTCATAAATTATTGAAAATCAATAATTAAAATTTTATTCCATATTCCAAAGAGTGTGGAAAAGTGTGGATTTATGTGGAACAATATGTGGAAATTTTCCACACTCATATGTATAAACGGCTACTCGAGACCATATATCTTGAGTTTATTGTAGAGTGTCTTGCGGTCTATACCCAGAAGCACTGCCGCACGACTCTTGTTGTTTCCGGTGCGTTTCAGGGCATCGATTATACGGTTCTTCTCGTCCTGCTTGTCGAACAGCGGCCTTGTCACGTCAGCGGCAGATGGCTGTATGTCAAGGTCTGCTGCCGTTATGAAACCTCCCTGAGCCAAAAGTGTAGCACGCTTGACCACATTCTTGAGCTGGCGCAGATTACCGGGCCACGTGTATTCCTGTAGAAGAGCTGTCGCTTCTGCATCAAAGCCTACTAGCTCCCTACCCAGTTCACGGTTGGCATGGTCAAGGAAAAAGTTGGCAAAAAGCATTATATCCTGCTGACGCTCCTTGAGGGAGGGCATGCGCAAGGTGAACTCGTTGATGCGATGATACAGGTCCTCACGGAAAGTACCGTTCTCTATGGCAGCCTGGAGGTCCTCGTTTGTAGCGCACACCACACGCACATCGACATCGATCTCTTTTGTAGAACCCACAGGGCGCACACGTCTCTCCTGCAGTGCACGCAGCAACTGCACCTGGACCTCATAACTGAGGTTACCTATCTCATCAAGGAAAAGCGTACCGCCGTCAGCCTCCACAAAAGCACCGGCCTTGTCGGTGACTGCACCCGTGAATGCCCCCTTGACATGACCGAAGAATTCCGATGCTGCAAGTTCCTTGGGTATGGCACCGCAGTCAATGGCAATGAATGGCTTATCACTGCGTTTGCTCAGCCTGTGTATGCGTTTGGCCACAAACTCCTTTCCTGTGCCGCTTGCCCCGCTTATGAGCACCGACATCGGTGTCGGGGCAACAAGGGAAACATAGTTGTAGAGTTGCCGTGCAGGCTCGCTTTTGCCTTCCATGAACTCTTTGTAATCCGTTGCCACGGAGGGTGCAGTCCTGCCTTTTGATGCAGTGACAGGAGTGGATTCCTTGGATTTTATGGCATCCTCTATCTTTTTGAGTAGTACGTCGGGATGGACTGGCTTCGACACATAGTCACATGCACCGTTTTTCATGGCATTCACCGCGCCTTGTATATCGGCATAACCCGTCATGATGATGATGGGTATAGACAGACTTTTCTCCTTGGTCCATCCAAGCAGGGATGTACCGTCACCGTCAGGCAGACGAAGATCAGAGAGTATCAGGTCAACACCTGCCTTGTCCAGCTCCTTGCATGCCGCACCCACACTACTTGCCGTGGATACATCGAAGCCCTTTCTCGCAAGCCATGTCCCCAACATGGTAGAGAAAGTCAAATCATCCTCAACTAACAATATACTTTTGGACATAATATCAATTTATAACTGATTCTTATTATATGCCTCGGCACCGGCAACAATCCTGTCCACGACACCAAGTATCAATATTATCTTTTCGTCAGCACCGGCAGGATATTCCTGTATACCGCGCCTTGACTCGAACCACTCGAGCTCTTCCTTTCCCTGGTTGGCACCAACCAGGGAGAAGACCGGAAGCAACTGATGTGTCATCTGTGTCACCGTGGCAATATCCCTTTCCACCATTGCACTATGCAGGATATCCCTCTTTCTTCTGGTCTCGGCAATGAAGGTACCCATAATCTGTGCCAAGGCGGCATCATCTGCAGCAAATGCTGTAAGCTGCTCAAAATCGAAACGCATTGCTGGTACCAGACCCGACAGCACATCAAGGAATGCCCTGCGTGTAAAAGGCTTATGCAGGCATGCAGCAAAGCCATGATGCGAAAGCAACTCATTGTCCATGTCGCTCCTTGCCGTCATGGCTATCACCGGAATGCCGTCAAAGCCTGGCATACCATGCAGCTTTTCTATAAGCTCTATGCCATTCATGGCAGGCATCTGTATGTCTGTTACCACCACATCGAACCTTTTCTGTTGCAGATACAGGAAAAATTCATCGGGGTGCGTACAGCAGACAACCGAGACAGATGTCCCTTCAAGCAACGAGGCTGTCATCTCGAGCTGTAGCCTGTCATCATCTATGAGCAACAGCTCAAAGGCAGGCACAGCATGGGGTTCATCCATGCCTGGCGCAACAGCAGTACCGCTGACACCGGAATACTCAACAGGCAGTGTCACATGGAATTCTGTTCCCTCACCCACACTGCTCTCGACCCATATTGTGCCACCAAGAAGCTGCACAAGCTTGTTTGTTATGGCAAGACCAAGCCCGAAACCCTCCTTGCCCTGAGCATTCGGCAGCCTCATGAACTCCTTATATATAAGTTCCTGCTCCTGTGGCGTCATTCCGCAACCGCTGTCGCGCACACTGAAACTAAGCATGCCGTCCCCACTCTCAGCAGTGAGCTGCACACCACCCTCCGAGGTAAACTTAAGAGCATTGCTAAGTAGATTTTCGGCCACTTGACGTATACGCAGCGGGTCACCGACAAAAACAGCATCGAGGCCGTCATCTATGTTTCCCGAAAGGGTTAGCCCCTTCTCCGTTGCCTGCGGGAGGAAGCTGCCCAATATACCCCCGAAGAGCTCCTTTGCGTTGAAAGGAACCGACTGCTTCTCTATCTTGTCCGCGTCGAGCCTGTGGAAGTCAAGCAGCGAGGTGACAAGGCTAAGCAGATGATTGGCAGACCCCTGCATGTTATGCAGGTAGAAGCGCTGACGGTCACCTGTGGTTATATTGTCGAGCAGTTCCACATAACCAAGTATGGCCCCTACAGGAGATTTTATATCGTGCGTGATGGTGAGCATCAGCTTCTCCTTTGCATCTAGCAGTTCCTCGGCACGCCGCTTGGCATTCTCGAGCTCTGTACGATAATGGTTGCTACGTGTTATATCACGCCATATGAAATAGAGGAATACGGCAGCCAACAGAAGCGAGAGCAAGGCTATGCAGGATATTACAAGTACAATCCTGCGGCGTATCCGATCATTGTCGGCGCTCTGCTGCATAAGATGCCTCCTGCTCTCATCCTCTATAGTATTGAGCAGTTGCTGTACCTTGCCGTTGAGTTGCAGACTGCTGTAACTGAGGCTCTGCATCTGCCAGTTGAGCTTGCGCATACGCTCTCTTTGGCTGTCCGATACACGAAGCTGCATATCCTTAAGTATATCGGCTATAGTGTCGGACAAGGCCAGTTCACCAGCAGGCACATAAGACGGTATCTCAAATATTGTGTCATTTATAACTGTAGAATCGCTCAAGGATGGAGAAAAGACCTCACGCACACGCCTGAAGAAGCTCTTGCGCTCACCAGGTACCTTGGTCGATGTTGTCTGAACGACAATCCTACCCTTCCCCGATTCCAAAGCAGCAAGTGAATCCTGCAACAAAATCATGGCCTCTATCTCCTTACGGTATATGTCATCACTGTTGTCATTACGGATTATGGCCATGAGACTGCGCATGTTCTTGTCCTTCTGTGCCATTAGCATGGCAACAGTGTCAAGACGGGCAAGTTGCAGGGTATCATCGGTCATGCGCCGCAGCGAGTCAATATAAACATCAGCATTAGACATGTTTTTCTTGTACTGACTATATTTTTCTACCTGCCCCACAGCGATGGTCTGCCCCACAATCTCGGCATGGTTAAGCTCATTTATTATCCCGTTCGTTATGCGCCGCCTTATGGCTATCTGACTGTCAAAGTCATCGCTGACGGTCATGCTCTGCACACCACGGTAGATGAACACCATGGTGACAACAAGCAGCAGCACAAGCAGCACAAAACCGGCCGTAACCTTATAACGTATGGACATTTTAACCATGTTTATCCTTTTGACAGGACAAAGTTATCATGATTGAATATATTGACACCTATAATAATGTTAAAATTATAAAACCTTACGGCAACAAAGACAGATAATGCTAATTTTGCATAGAGTCATGACAAATGCCACAAACAAAACCATGAAGGACTACTTCTACTTTACCAAAGGACAACGCAGGGGGATAATAATGTTTATTATCATCATAGCTGTCATTATTACCTTTAAATTGATAATATAAAAATCGCGTTATCTTTAAAAATACCGCCATAATATGCTATTTTTGCAAATAATAGAAAAATGATTATATGAATACAGATTTCAATATACGCGGCAAGAACAGCGACAAGGAGTTCGAAAATGCCTTGCGCCCCCTCTCCTTCCCCGACTTCAACGGACAGGAGAAAATCGTGAGTAACCTCAAGATTTTTGTCCAGGCTGCAAAGATGCGCGGCGAATCACTCGACCACGTGCTGCTGCACGGCCCCCCGGGATTGGGAAAGACCACACTCAGCAACATCATCGCCAATGAACTTGGTGTAGGCTTCAAGGTGACATCGGGCCCAGTGCTCGACAAGCCGGGAGACCTCGCAGGCATCCTCACATCACTGGAGCCCAACGACGTGCTCTTCATCGATGAGATACACCGCCTGTCGCCCATTGTAGAGGAGTACCTCTATTCGGCCATGGAAGATTACCGCATTGACATCCTCATTGACAAAGGACCGTCGGCCCGCTCGATACAGATTGACTTGAGCCCGTTCACACTCATCGGTGCCACCACACGCAGCGGACTGCTCACAGCCCCGTTGCGCGCACGCTTCGGCATAAACATGCACCTTGAATACTACGACAGCAAGACACTGGCAGGCATCATCAGCCGCTCGGCACAGATTCTTGGTGTGACATTCGACGAGGAGGCCACATACGAGATTGCACGCCGCAGCCGCGGAACGCCACGTATTGCCAACGCACTGCTGCGCCGTGTGCGTGACTTTGCACAGGTGATGGGTAACGGACACATAACGAACTCGATTGCAAAGTTGGCCCTTGAAGCATTGAACATTGACAAGTACGGACTCGACGAGATTGACAACAAGATATTGTGTACAATCATCGACAAGTTCAAAGGTGGTCCTGTGGGAATAGGAACAATCGCCACAGCACTGAGCGAGGACACCGGAACCATCGAGGAGGTGTACGAACCTTACCTCATAAAGGAAGGATTCATCAAGCGTACCCCACGCGGACGCGAGGTGACCGACCTTGCATACAAGCACCTGGGACGCAGCCGCTACAACAACGGCGAACAGGGAACGCTGTTTTAGTAATTGTAAACCGGGAATAAAACCGTTAATAAAACCGGGAATTTATAAAAAGATAAAATACAAGGCTTGCGAAACTCTAAAAACCGCAGTTTACTTAGCGTAAATGAGGATTTTTAGAGTTTTGTATAACGCAGTAGTTTGCTTTTTATTAATTTCCCCTAATTGCAAAATATAACCTATGGGTAAACTACAATCCTTAGCAAAAGACACAGCAATATACGGCCTCAGCAGTATAATAGGCCGCTTCCTGAACTATCTGCTGGTGCCGCTCTACACGGCAAAGATGAGTGTGGAGAGCGGTAACTACGGCGTTGTAACAAACGTTTATGCCTGGACTGCAATATTGCTGGTGCTGCTTACATTTGGCTTCGAGACAACATTCTTCCGCTTCGCAAGCAAGGAGAATGCCGATATCAAGAGGGTGTTCTCGATGTCGATGCAGGTTGTAGGCTCGCTGTGCGCAGTGTTCCTGCTTGCAGTATTTATGTTCCTGCCCGGTATTTCAGAGACATTGGGATATGCAGCCAA
Source organism: uncultured Bacteroidales bacterium (assembly GCA_937900095.1). GTDB lineage: Bacteria > Bacteroidota > Bacteroidia > Bacteroidales > Bacteroidaceae > HGM04593. The sequence continues at coordinate 15,445 of CALCEC010000028.1, forward strand.
CCCGGAGTTCATTGGAATGATGGCCGTTGTTGTGGCACTTGATGCGTTGCAGGCAATACCTTTCGGACTGCTCAGGTTACAGAAGCGCCCGCTAAAGTTCGCCGCGCTGAAGCTGCTGTTCATTGGAATGAACATAGCAATGAACCTGTTCGCCTTTGTTGCACTGCCCTACCTTGCCGCTGAAATACCCGACACGTTCGCACGCTTCTACGACCCGCACAACCAGGCATTCTACGTATTTTTCATCAATCTGCTGTGCACATCGTCAATAACATTCTTCTTTATACCGGAGCTAAAGATGTTCCGTTTCACGGCAGACAAGGCACTGCTCAAGAGCATGCTCAGCTACTCATGGCCGCTGCTGCTATTAGGAATAGCAGGAATATTGAACCTCAACGCCGACAAGATAATATACACCTGGCTGGTACCCGGGAAGCAAGGAATTGTTGACCTCAGTATTTACGGTGCGTCGGTAAAGGTTGCTGCCATAATGGCAATGCTCATGCAGGCATTCCGCTATGCTTACGAGCCGTTCGTATTCGGCAACAGCAAGGAGAAAGAGAGCAAGAAACTGTATGCCGACGCAATGAAATATTTCATAGTAGTTGCTATGATAGCATTCCTGTGCGTCGTATTCTATATGGATATCCTGCGTTACATCATAAGCCCCAACTATTGGGAAGGACTCAAGGTGGTGCCTGTTGTAATGGCAGCCGAGATTTTCATGGGAATATACTTCAATCTCTCGTTCTGGTACAAACTAAACGACGAGACATACTGGGGTGCCATTTTCTCATTCATAGGCTGTGCCGTGCTCTTTGCCATGAATATACTGTTGGTGCCGAAGTACGGCTACATCGCCTGCGCCTGGGCTTCGTTTGCCGGGTACTTCACGGCAATGACACTCTCCTACATTGTAGGACAGAAACGTAATGCAATAAACTATGACCTCAAAAGCATATTCGTGTACACATTGCTGTTCACCGCAGTATACGGTGCATCGCTCATCAATCCGGTGGAGAACAGTATTGTAAAGATGGGTATCAACACAGTGCTGTTGCTGTTGTTCGTAGCATACTTCATAAAGAAAGACCTGCCATTGAAAAGCATTCCAGTGATAGGCAAGTTCTTCAGGTAATATAAACCGAGAATTACAAATAGTACTATGTTCATCCCAAGCAAGGGAACTCAAAAACCGCGTACTTGTCATGCTGGAGCACAGCGAAGCATCTGAATTGTATTTTCCCTATTCTTGTTAGGAAATCCCCCAAACAGGAATAGGGATATATTTTTGCCGGCACATTATGTACATGGTATCTTTGCAACAGAAGAAACCGAAAAACAGTATTAACAATCAAAAAACCAAAGACTATGAAAAACATGAAAAGAATAATGCTCATAGCTTTTGTAGCATTGATTATGATTCCCATGCCCCAGCAGGCAGCAGCAAAAGAGAGAATAAAGGTACAGGTGGAGAAACGCGACATGAGACCACAGAGAAAACCTGTTATGTTACGTGCCATGCGCAACGACGACTTTTCAATGGTCTACAAGATTGTGAAGAACACTTCGTTCGACAAGAACAAGATTGATATTATTCGTGTGGCATGCATTGGAAGCAACTTCAGCAGCAGACAGTGCGCAAAACTGCTTTCACTGCTCTCGTTCGACGACAACAAACTGGATGCACTCAAGGTAATGGCCCCAAGGCTTGTGGATATTGAGGATTATGACAAAATCATAAAGCAGTTCTCGTTCTCATAGAACAGAAATAAAGCTGATAAAATACTGATGAGACGCTAAACGGAACAATCTGTATATAAATAAGAAATGCTCTTCACTTGAAGAGCATTTCTTATTGCTTTGTAATATCCAGAATGATAAAAAATCAAAAGAATACCCTGTTAACCATATTTAATTAACCAATTCATAAGAGAATAGCTTGCATATATCTGAAAGTTTTACTTTATTTGAACTAAACTCAAATATAACATCAACAAGTTAACCATAATTATCAATGAAAAAGATAGTTCTTTTTTCAATATTCCTTATTTTAGGTCTTGTATGTTCGCAGACATTACCTAATATCCTTGGCGACGCCACATTCACTCAGGCAAAATCGGTCCTTGACTCGATGCTGTATGTCTGCCTTGCATTTATTATGATAAATGTTGGCCGCGAATTCGAACTCGACAAGAGCCATTGGCGTTCATACACATCGGACTATTTCATTGCGATGGCAACAGCTGCAGCACCCTGGCTGTTGATTTGTTTCTACTATATGGTGCTTCTCCCATCAGAATATTTTACTGATTGGGACGCTTGGAAAGAAACACTCTTGCTCAGCCGTTTTGCTGCACCTACCTCGGCAGGAATCCTGTTCACGATGTTGGCGGCTGCCGGCCTTAAATCATCGTGGGTATATAATAAGACACGTGTACTGGCCATTTTCGACGACCTTGATACAATATTGCTGATGATTCCACTACAGGTATTTATGATAGGTATGCGCTGGCAGTTAGGAGTTGTTGTCTTCGTGGTATTCTTTTGCCTGTACATTGGCTGGACCTACCTTAAACGTTATAACCTTAACCAGTCGTGGGGTTCTATACTGGGTTATTCAACCATCCTGGTGTTTACATTCCAAGGGCTATATATCCTTTCAAAACAGATTTTCGGCGTTGATGCAGCCATTCACATAGAAGTGCTTTTGCCTGCATTCATTCTTGGAATGATAATGAAACCCCATCATCACCACACCAAAATGGACGAGAGCGTAGCAACGGTCATCTCCTATGTGTTTATGTTCCTGGTCGGAATGAGTGCCCCACTCTTTGTAGGTGTCGATTTTACAGCAATGGTAGGTAATTGCACAATAGCTCAGGTAGGCCCTATGTCTTGGGGCGAAATAGCTATGCACGTAATGATTGTCACAGCACTCTCAAACATTGGTAAAATGGTACCGATATTCTTCTACAGAGACCGTTCGCTTACCGAGCGTCTGGCGCTGAGTATAGGAATGTTTACCCGTGGGGAGGTAGGTGCCGGCATTATATTTGTCTCTATCGGTTACGGACTGGGTGGCCCGTTGTTGGCAATCTCTTTGCTTACAATCCTATCCAACCTTATTCTCACTGGTGGCTTTGTTATAATAGTAAAGAGATTAGCTCTGAAAGCCGAAAAGCAGCAAGCTCAAGCGAAGTAGAATAGTAATAAACAAAGTGTCTGAAAGGTTTTGGCTTTTCAGACACTTTGTTTTAATGGTTCACCTGCAAACCATAGGGGGAATATCTTTTAATACTAATAAAATATTAAACAAATAATCACTTATATTCTTTTATACAACTTACCCTTAATCAGTTGTCTTATATTCTTTTTGTTGTCGTTCTGTCACTTACTTTTCATGACTGAAAAGTAAGCAAAAGGTCCCGGCACACGGGAAAAACAGTCTGCCGGCTCTTGGGGGAATTACCTCTGCTGGTGGAAATGCTCCCCGCACTTCATTGAAAGAAAAATCATCCCATCCCCAGACTTTCTAGGTGACACATTATCACATTATAGTTATTAAAACAAGTGCTCCCCTTGCTTGAAATCAAGAGGAGCACTTTGAAAAGGTGAGGAGATATTGTCTCTATAACAATATTTTAATTTGCTGTCTTACTCAAAAATGAGCTTGCCGAACTGCTCGGGGCGGTGGAAGCTGGGTTCTGCCCACTCGATAGGACTCCATGAGAGGAAATGAGGGGTAGGGAGCTCGTCGCCGCACTTGTAGAAGTTGGCGCCCATCTCCTTGCCGTCGAAACTCTCTACGCCACTGCGGAAGAGTGCTGTAACGGGGATAACCTCGATTACGCTCCATGAATGCTCGCCCTCACGTAACTCAAAAGGCTCTGTGCCCAACGACGGGGTGCGCTCGACACTGTCAAGAATCTCTTTGCCTGCCGACTCCTTCTGGGCATCGGCAGGATGCCATGCAAGCAGGAGCTTGCCTGTACAGGTACACTCGAAGTTGTAATAGTCGAGGTTGCCTTCGGGTGATACAAAGAACTCCACGCAAGGGTCGGTCCATGTGCGGCCCTGGTCCTCGGTAACGGCAGCCTTGATGTCGTTCTCGGTAACAGAGAACTTGATGTAGAGCTTCTTTCCGTCGTGGAAAAGCTTGAATGTGGCTTTTGGTGAGTATGGGAACTCTTTTGGCCAGTTGCAGCAGTCTATTGCATGCTCGGGCAATGTCGCGAAAATATTCTCTAAATCTCCGGCAGGAATAATCTTTGGTACATTGATTGTCTTCATATCGGTTGTTTTAAAAGTTTCCATTCTTTGCGAAGATATACTAGAAATGC
>CALCEC010000029.1 GCA_937900095.1 uncultured Bacteroidales bacterium
GTTGTCTGTCAGTCGCCCGTCGTCAAGAACCTGCAACAGAATGTTGAATACGTCGGGGTGCGCTTTCTCTATCTCGTCGAAGAGGACTACGGAGTATGGCTTGCGGCGTACAGCCTCTGTCAGCTGGCCACCCTCGTCATATCCTACATATCCCGGAGGCGCTCCAATGAGGCGTGAGACACTGAACTTCTCCTGATACTCGCTCATGTCGATGCGGGTCATCATGGTCTCGTCATTGAATAGATATGCCGCAAGAGCCTTTGCAAGCTCTGTCTTTCCCACACCTGTCGTGCCAAGGAATATGAACGAGCCTATCGGACGTTTGGGGTCCTGGAGGCCTGCACGGCTGCGGCGCACGGCATCGCTCACGGCTGTGATGCCCTCGTCCTGCCCGATGACCCTTTTGTGCAGCTCGTCTTCAAGGTTCAGCAGCTTCTCGCGTTCGCTCTGCAACATCTTGCTCACGGGTATCCCCGTCCAGCGTGATACCACATCGGCGATATCCTCGGCAGTGACCTCTTCCTTTATCATTGCGCTGTGGCCTTGTGTGGAGTGAAGGTCGCTCTGGGCCTTCTTTATCTCCTCTTCCAGTTCTTTTATTCTGCCGTAGCGTATCTCGGCAACACGTCCGTAGTTGCCCTCGCGCTCAGCCTTGTCGGCCTCGAATTTGAGGCTTTCAATCTCCTGCTTGGCGTTCTGGATACGGTCGGCAAATACTTTCTCCTGCTGCCATTTGGCACGCATGCTCTTTTCCTGCTCCTTCAGGGCTGATATCTCCTTTGCAAGCTGGGTGAGCTTCGCTTCATCCTTCTCGCGTTTTATCGCTTCGCGTTCAATCTCCAGCTGTTTTATGTGGCGTGAGATTTCGTCAAGCTCCTCGGGTAGTGAGTCGCGCTCCATACGCAACTTGGCGGCTGCCTCGTCAACAAGGTCAATTGCCTTGTCCGGGAGAAAACGCTCTGTAATGTATCGGTCGCTCAAAGTGACTGCTGCAATCAGTGCGTCATCCTGTATGCGCACCTTGTGGTGGCTCTCATATCGTTCCTTCAAGCCACGCAGGATGGATATTGTGCTCATCTTGTCGGGTTCTGTCACCAGTACGCTCTGGAAGCGGCGCTCAAGTGCCTTGTCTTTTTCAAAATACTTCTGGTACTCGTCAAGGGTCGTTGCGCCAATCGAGCGCAGTTCGCCTCGTGCAAGTGCCGGCTTAAGGATGTTTGCGGCATCCATGGCGCCTTCGCCCTTTCCGGCTCCAACAAGGGTGTGTATCTCATCGATGAAGAGTATTATGCGCCCCTCGGCCTTGATGACTTCGTTTATTACAGCTTTCAGGCGCTCTTCAAATTCACCCTTGTACTTCGCTCCGGCGACAAGGGCGCCCATGTCAAGTGAATAAATCTGCTTGTCGCGCAGGTTGTCGGGTACGTCACCGCGTATTATACGGTGGGCAAGTCCCTCGACAATGGCGGTCTTTCCTGTTCCCGGCTCACCAATGAGTATGGGGTTGTTCTTTGTTCGGCGGCTCAGTATCTGCAATATGCGGCGTATCTCGTCGTCACGGCCGATTACTGGGTCCAGCTTGCCGCTTTTTGCGGCGTCGTTAAGATTGACTGCATACTTGTTGAGCGCCTGATAACTATCCTCGGCATTCTGTGATGTGACCTTCTCTCCGTTACGTAGTTCGCCAATGGCTTTCTCGAGTTCTCTTCTGTTTACTCCATTGTTCTTCAGTATATCCGAAGCATTGCCCTTTACTTCGAGCAAGGCGACAAGCAACGGTTCTATGCTCACGAACTCGTCACCGTTCTTTGCGGCAATCTCTTCAGCTTTGGTCAATACCTGGTTGCTCTCGCGGCTGAGGTATGGCTCGCCTCCGCTCACTTTTGGCAGGGAGCTTATGCTTCCGTTCACCTCTGCGTCAACCTTCTTTATGTTTGCGCCTGTCTTCTGCAAAAGGAAAGATACGATCTGTTCATTGCTTCTCAGAACTCCTCCCATAATGTGAACGGGCTCAATTACCTGCTGTCCGTTGGCTCTTGCCAAGTTTACAGCCTCCTGGATGGCCTCCTGGGCCTTGATAGTGAATTTGTTGAAGTTCATTTTCCTAGAAGTTCTTTAAATTTATAATTGATGTGTTTTTGTGGAGGTTTATAGGTCTCCTCCCTATGTCTCTTTAACAAATTCCGAGCCATTGTAGTTTTACCTGTCAAAATGTCTTGCGGATTGCCAAAATGACAGTACGAGCCTTACTCATATATCTTTATGGATATCCGATACAAAAAGAGGATGACTTTTGGGTCATCCTCTTTTTGCATTGTATCATTACTAAATCACTTGCGTTTTCCTATAGGGAAATTGAAACCTAATGTGACGTGTGAGTTCAGGTCGTTCAAAGGAATGAACTGGGGTGTCACCTTTGTTATCATGTGGTCGCTTCCTATGAAGAAGCTGAAACCTGCCGGGTGGAAGTTGAGCATCCATCCAAGGTTTGCACCGTATGTACTTGCTCCGACATTCAAAGAGGCCTCAAACCATTTCAGTGGAGATAAGTTGACGAATACGCGTATGTCGTTCCAGTCGTTGCCCTCAAAAGATGAGAAGCAGTGTCCGTAGAGAAGACCCACTGACATGGGCTTGTAGAACGGCATCTCATACTCGGCGCCAAGATACATTGTTGTATTGAGTCCTGTGGATGCAGATTCTGAACCGTCGTACTTGAAGTCAATCATCTTTTCGGCATCATCGGCAAGTCTGTCAAGCTCATCCTCGACTGTTGTGTCGAAGTTGTCATAGTCTACGGTGCCGAAACCGTTGAATTCAACCTTTGTACCTGCGCTCTGTGCATTCATCATATACTTCCATCTGATGAAGCCAAGGTCAAGGATTGATGCCGACACTTTAAGTCCGGGAACAAATTCCTTCATGTCATATACAGCTCCAAGGTCAATTGCGAATCCCGAAGCAGAAGGTGCCATCTTGCCTGTCTCGAAGTCATCGATTACATTCTCTTCGTTTACGGTAGGGTAGGCCTCGCAGAACAATGCACCTTTAGCCTTTGCGTGGGATTCTACCATCCAATGATTGTCGTTAAGCTCTACATTGAGCCTGTCCACAGTAACGTCGGCATGGGCAAGACCCACCAGGTATTTGACATTTGCACCAACTCTGAGCCCCTCCATCACATCGCGTGAATAGCCGACTGTGAAGGCTGCATAGTTCATGGTGTTGAAATTGATGCCTGATATCTCATAATGATTCTTCTGCAAACCATTCTTCGCAAACTCGAAAAGTGTCTTAGGGAGTGCGAAAGACATTGATGTATGGATGCTAAGGTCAATTGTGGCATAGCCTCCGAATGCACGGAAACCGCAGGAGAACAATGACTCGTCAAGGCTGAATCCAAAACGGGACTTGCCGGGCAGGTCGCCGAGGAACTTGTTCTTGTCTACCGACCCGCTCATGAAGGTGGTGAGTTCGTTGTCACCGCGCTCGAACAGGAAGTTCTTGATACCTACGTTACCCTTTGTCCTGACTGACAAGTTGCCGGCCATCAAAGAGAAGTATCCGCGCTCTGCCTTCATCGCCGGGTTCAGCTTGTTGTTGTGGAATGTTCCGTCAAGGAAGTACGAAGATACGGAGTTCTGCGCCATTCCCGAAAATGTGCACACTGCCAATGCTGTGGCAACCAATATATGTTTTATGCTTTTCATAATATATCAATCAATAACGGTTAATCATCAAGGTCGGTCTCGATATCTGCATTTATCTCAAGAATGATATCGCTTATCTTTATACCCTGTTCACTCATGAGGCTTGCAGAACCTGTAGTGTGGTCCGAAGCGGCCTCTACAGAAAGCTCAAGCTTGTCAAGTGTAGAGAAGTCACCGGTGCTGCTCTTTATCTCGAACTTCACCTTCTGTGCCTCCTGCTCAGAACCTACGATCTTGCCGCCAAGTCCGGCCTTTACCATTACAGGTTCAACCTCAATGCTCTCTATTGTCTTGCCGTCAAGGTCAATTGCCTTTACATTCAGCTTGAGCGCGAGAGGAATGGTGTTGGTGATGTCCAAACCTGCATTCACCTTTATGTTATACAGCATATCAAGATTCTCGCCGAAGCTGTCGGCAATATCATCAACCGTTTCATTGTATGTGATATTGAGCTTATCGAACTTCAACGGGATATTCACATTGTATGAGCCTGTGAACTTCAAAGGCTTTGTGAGGTCGACGTGGTGTGTCTGGCTCTGGCTTACCGTAGGCTTGATCTTGAAGTCAATGGTGTTGGGAACCTTTTCGAGCAGGTTTGCAAGTTCCTTTATTTCAACATTGTCATAACCTATCTTTGCAACAGTGCTGCTGTCGCATGTGAGGAACAGCTTTGTCTCTACAGGAATGATTTCTCCGCTCTTCTCGTCATATTGTGCCGATTTTACGCTGATTCTCTTGTTGATAACGGATGTGGGGATTATCTCGCCATTGTCGTCGCGGCCGAAGATCTGCATATCCATATCTACAGGAACGCATATCGTGTTCTGGAGCAGTATCTCTATCTGTGGCTCTGCAAGTGTTACCGAGTTACCCTCTTCCTTGAGGAAATCCAGCTCGTCTCCAAGGTCAAGCTCGAAAGACTCTTCAACCTCGTCAATCTCGCCTACATAGAAGCCGTGGAAAGTCTTTACCTGCATTTCGTCAACATCGAAATTCATGTCAAAGACGATGTCGTCAAGCTTTTCAAGAATGTCCGAGTGCAAATCAACCTCGTCGATATAAGCATCGCCTGCAACGTGGATTACACCATCGTATGATATGTATGATTTGCCGTCAGTGGAATCACTTGGTACCAATCCCTCATATCCGAACTCCTCGGTAACGAAATCAAGACCCTTGCAAACGACATCGAATGATAGGCCAGTGGCTGTGTGCGGGTTGATGTCTGCATCGATATAAAGCGTGTCGTTGCTTACTGTGACATCTATCCCGTTTGAACGTTTTGGAGATGTTGCCAGCTTGAGGAAAGAGGGCAATACCGCGTGAAGGTCAAGATGGATCTCGGTATCAAGTTCGTCAAGACCGTTTATCGCCAGGTCGAATGTCATTACGACATCATCGGTGAACTCAATGCTCTTGAGGCATCCGATTTCCTCAGGTATTTCTTCGTTGAAAGTGAAGTCTGTAGAGGTGTCCAAATCGGATTTGATGGTTGTTGTATGCACTACGGCATCATCAATCACAAGGTCCGAGGTCTCCATGTTGAACTCTGCACTCTTCTCGCCTTTAAGATTGTCGAGGGTACCTACCATAGATTCGAGTTCAACACCCTCAAGAACCAGGTTTCCGATACTGTCCTTGTTTTCATTAACGAAATATATTCCGGCTTCTACGTCTATATCGCACTCATGTCCGTTGACAGGAACATTGAGGGTGAGCCTGTCAAGAGCAAGGTTCCAATGGGTTGACCCGAGTGCTTTAAGGTCATATACATAGAATGCATGGTCTGCTGCATCGTATACAATCTCCCTGCCTTTGCCTTCGTATGTTGATTTTTCGTCATTGATTTCAAGATTTTCGGGGAAAGCAACCTTAAGGGCATATCCTTTCTTGAGTTTGAACTCGTTTATCCAGTCAGTCTCCATGAATGACTTGAATCTCAATTTGCTTGCTTCCTCGTTGAAATCGACATAATATATCGTGTCAATGTACTCAAGGTCGTTGAAATGTCCCTTGAAGTCCATTATTATAGGATCGAATTCTACGTCGATATCTGTTGTCTTACCCTTGACATCCTTGAATGCAAGAGGGACATCCAGCTTTACATTGAGCATGAGGTCTTCACGGGACAAATCTTTGGTAAGCTTGATGCTGCCGCTCAAGTCATAGTCAAGGGTGTATTTGACACTCTCGTCAATCTTTATGACTCCATTCTGTATCTTCTTGTCAACATCTTTTATCTCCTTGATATAAAAACTTATTACATTCTTGTTGTCTTTAAGCTTCATGCCGGAAACGGTAATCTCGTTCTTGCCCGGGGACAGCTCATATTCATCGGTGTGCAATACAAAATAATCGGGGAAAGTGATCTTGAACCTGACAACCTTTTCTATTGTATTCAGAACTTCCGGGTTTGTGATAACGACATTGACAAGGGTTCCATATCTTGATTCCGCATCCTCGCGTGTCGAAAGCAGAATGTTGTATATGGTTTCCACCTCATCGGGAAGTGTGTACTCAAAGCTACAGTCAACTTCCTGCTCACCTGTTCCAACTGTATGGTCAACTGCCACGTTTATTGCTGTGGAATTGTGATAATTGTTTATGTTCTCAAAGAACTCATCAATCTTTTCATTGGCAATTTCGGTGTTTACGTCAGATTTGAGCACCGGCAATTTGTCGTTCAGCTCATCCAAAGAGATTTCTGGAGCACTGAACCTTGCCGGGTCAATGTGTGTCGCCTCAATGTGTACGGTGTCAATCTCCACATTCTCGAAGTCAATGTCCACAGAGTGTGTCTGCGGGTCGATTTTCAGTTTCACGGAGTCGATCTCTACCTCAACGGGAGATATCGAGTCGTCAATGCAGATACTGTACATGCCATTTTCTCCTTTCTCCAGGATGTCAACGTCATCTACGTCAATCAAAGAATCAAGCGTAATCGCTTCAAGACTACCGAAGGGAAGCACTACGGTGTTTCCATCAATTTTTATATCCGTTGATATATCCTTGTTGACAATGTCATAGTTCTTGTCAACGCACGATACAAAAACGGAAAAGGCTCCTAAAAGGAGCATGGCCAATGATTTTTTGTACATAGTATGTTTGATTTATATTAGAATCGTTTTTTTGCCTGATTGGTAATAATCCAATGTAGCATAGCCAACTGCAAATATACACCAATTAACCAATTTAAAAATAATTTAACAGGTTTTTTTCAATCTTAACTTAAAGTTGTCCTAAATGATGTGTTTGCAAACGGATGTGATTGTTTCGTTATCTTCAATAAATGTTGCCGGTATGCCTGAATATTTATAATTTTGTCTGTTGATATTATAAAAACTGACATGATGAGAATTTATACATTTGATAAGCTACCCGACATCAGGAATGTGGACGTTGACGGGGATATCCGTGGTAAGGATATGCCGGGGCTTTGGTCTTTCCTTAGAGATGCCCTCAAGAACAATTTCTTTACACGTCCGATTGCCAATATCCTCTATCTGCTGGCATTTGTGGCAGCTATTCTGATGATTGTCTATGGTGTGAATACTGCCAGTGCAATAAAGCTTCTGGTAGTTGTCTTGTTGCTGAGAGGTGCTCTGGTATATGCTTTTGTAAGGCTGTATAACAGTTTCAAGAGAACCGGTGCTTTCCCTGTGGTGACAGCCGATGGTATCACCTACATGCTTACAGTCGACAATGACGGTGAGATGTACCTCAGGATGTCTACAATGAAGTGGGAGGATGTCAAAACACTCCGCGTCTACGGGAATTTTGTCACAGTCCAGGCAAAGAAGGACCGTTCCGGGAAGGGTGAGAGTGATCTGGTATATATATGGGCCGATAACGTTCCTCTTCTCAAGAGGCAGATTCTTTATGTCTGGAAGAATGCGCTGGCTCCACGCAAGAAAGAATCTCCTGTGGTGGGTCCCTATTCAGTAATGGACAATGCCGAGGTAAGCGAGTATATCATTAAGACTTTCGGTGAATATGAACAAGTGTTCCATGAGATTGTATCTACTGATATACACATCGACGTAGCTTTGATACCGCCGCAGGAAGGACGCAACTACTGTACCTTGTGTACTATCGGTGCTGTAGGTCACAGGATGGATATCCCTTATGAAACACGTGTGCGTAACCGCTTGACGGAGTATGCCGAGTATATTATGTATCTCCCTGCCGACTGGAAGTTTGACGAGGAGTCGTTGAAGGATGAAAAGAACTACTGGCCGTTGAGGTTGCTGAAGACTGTTGCGAGAATGCCGTTGTGGACAGGCGACTGGATGACTGCCGGCCACACAGTAGGTTCCGAGGATGATGAGCCGTTCTCGGAAGACAAGCCGTTCAATAAGGCCTTGCTGGCATATCCTGCTCCCGATTTCTCTGTGCCTGTCGGTTACTGTAATCTGTCAAGCGGAAAGAGTGTCGTCTATTATCAGGTGATTCCGATAGACCAGGATGATTATGAGTGCATCCAGGAGAATGGTGTCAACGAGTTCCTTGAGGATGTATTGTGTGAGAATGATGATGTTATCGAGGCAATGACTGACAGAATAGAGGAAATGTAACTCTGGGGAATGTTTTGAATGATAAGAATATATTTATAACTATTATGGCAAAAGTCAAGATTTCAACAACTATGGGCGACATTACCGTTCGCCTTTACGACGAGACCCCTCTTCACCGCGATAATTTCCTTAAACTCGCATCAGAAGGGTTCTTTAACGGAACATTGTTCCACCGTGTGATAAAGGATTTTATGGTCCAGGGTGGTGACCCCGAGAGTAAGGGAGCCCCGGCCGGGAAGAACTTGGGCAGCGGCGGTCCCGGTTATAATATACCTGCAGAGATTCAGCCCGCGACACTCTTTCACAAACGCGGCGCATTAAGTGCTGCCCGCCTTGGCGACGAGGTGAATCCAACTAAAGAGAGCAGCGGCAGCCAGTTCTACATCGTATGGGGAAAGGTTTATAAGGCAGCCGAGCTGAAACAGCTTGAGCACCAGATGAAGATGCAACAGGAGCAGAACATATTCAACGCCCTTGCAATGGAACGCCGCGAGGAGATTATGAACCTCCGCCGTAACCGCGACCGTGAGGGCCTGATGGAGTTGCAGGACAAGCTTGCCAAGATGGCAATGGAGAAAAGCAAGGAGCTTGGAGCACCGGCTTTCACTCCCGAGCAGACAGAGGCTTACACCACACAGGGTGGTACTCCCTTCCTTGATGGCGGATACACTGTGTTCGGTGAAGTAGAGGAGGGACTAGATGTTGTTGAGGCAATACAGAACGTGGAGACCTCAACGGGTGACCGTCCCAAGACTGATGTGGTGATGAACGTTACCGTTGTGGAGTGATATCCAATCAATGGAATTGATAATGTAACCGTCTGTTGCATACGAAAAAGGAGAGGGTTTGTTTTAAAACTCTCTCCTTTGTGCTTTATGATATCCTTGAGCTTTAGCCCCTTCGGGCGTCGACCTACGGTTCGCTTGCGCTCAGGATGACATTTTTTACTTGCTGAGTGCTGCAGAAACGTCCACTGCGATAGCCCAACAAGTTAGGCGCTACTTATCTTTTTGGTGCACCTACCATCTAAACTGCTAAAAACGACAATCCCCTGGGACTACCTTACGATATACGGTGGTCTTGGGGATGTTTTTCTTTTTATGCTTTCCAAAGCGGTTCCATTTCCCAATCTTTTGGGAATCCCATAGCCGTAACATCAATATTTGGATATTTTTGCAATAATTGTTTGAATTTATTTACAAAGTCGTTGTTTTCATATATACTATTTTGCCAGTAAATGATACAACACAACAGTGTATAAATTTTACGGGTGTCTAAATTTAAATTTGTAATCCAAGCATTTGACATCGATTTAGGTAACTGGGGTATCATTGAGAAGCGCCTGTTCCAAACTCGTGCATGATGGGCACAACAATTACGTAATACGGCAATACTTCTCATCCAACTTTCAAGATATTCGTGCTGCGGAACACCAAAACTCTTTGCAATGTCTTTTTTAACATTCTTATCTTTGAAGTTACCATATAGTTTGGAAAGTACACCAAATGACGCAACTTCTAAAGTTTTCCAAGACGGAGGCATATCAGGAAAGTCATATTTTCGATAATGTTCCTGTATAAAATCTTCCTTTGATCTGTCTAATTCTTTTCTAAGACTTGCAATATTTTCTATTTGTTGTTTTAAACTTTTTACTAATGTATCATCCATAAACCAGAATGGACCATACATGATAGAAAAGGAGTGAATAACCTTTGTGCGTAATGCAATTTCAATGCTTTGTATTGCAGAAAAGATTAGAGCACGTAACTCCTTGTCAAAATAATATAGTAATAATGCGTTATTGAAGTGACTATTTGGCTTGAATTGGTGTCCTTGCCCCTTTTCTTCCATTGGTCTCCAATAGCTGGCTAATCTAAAATAACTGATTATTGAGAGAGTCTTGTTGGTTTGATTCTCATCATCGATAATCAAACCGTTTTTCTTTAAGCGTTCAATTTGTTCTTGGATACTTAACGCCTTGTTGTTGTATATATTCATCGTATAAAAAGCAAAAGTTCCGCCCTGGTACGCTGTTCTATGGGAAGCGTGGCGGAATCTGTTACTGCAAAGGTAGCATAAATAAGGAACCTATGCAATAGTAAATCTCCAAAAAATGTCAAATCAGAGAACTTTTTAGCTTTTGTTTATGAATATAGCCAAGATTGAAGGCGTGGGAATCTCCACAGTGATAAGATTGAAGAAAAAGCTTTGCGAATTAACACAACAATCCCCAGGGACTACCTTTGTTATATAGGCGGTTCCGGGGGATTTTGTTTTCTCATTTACACAATATTTTGGACACTGCCTAAAAAATCATGAATTAAATTAACCTAGTTAAAGTAATTATAAATGATACGCCCT
>CALCEC010000030.1 GCA_937900095.1 uncultured Bacteroidales bacterium
GAATCTCAAAACGAATGCGCTGAAGCCAAGCATATAAAAATACAGGACTTTTCATGCCTTACGACATTTCATTGCAATAGTATTTTCGCTTTGTTACTCTCTTTTCCTAAATCACTCAACTTTTTGCTTAGCCCCCCAGACTTTGCAGGTGAGCCGTAAACAGCATTAGTCAGATATGAATTACATAGGTAACAGGCATATTTGAAAATCCCGACCGCATCTTATGGAAAACTCAAAGACACTAGTGGCATCAACCTTTGCAACAAGAGATAAGGTGATAAAGGCCATGACCGATTAAGCATTCCGTTGAGTTCATATTGAATTCAAGTTGCTTTTATACACATACCGTATCTTTTTTAATAAAAAAATAATAAAAAAGCAACATTTTATCAGCACAAAACTAACAACCGACCTTTTTTTGAGTTATATTCGCAATGTGAAATGAATAAATATTACAGAGATAAACAGAATAATTAACTAAACTTTTTATTTATGAAAAAATTTACACTATTTTTATTATCAATGTTCTGCGTGCTTGGAACAGCAATGGCACAGGACAAAGAGGAGGATGCGTTTGCATTGGTGTACACATCACCGGAGAACGGTGCGTCTGTCTTTAGCGTAAACTATATCCAGCTCGGATTCAACAAGAACGTAACGGTCGCACTCCCCGAGGGCGGCATCGAGGTCAAGAACAACGAGACCGGTGAAGGCGTTAAGCTTACACGCGTTTACGAAGACCCTTATATGTCAAAAAGCATGGTGATGCTCATGTTTGAGCAGAAAACCGTGATTGACGAAAAGGACGGCAAAGAGAGTCTGGTAGACATGTATATCAATACTCCCGGTACATACAGCTACACAATCCCGGCAGGAGTGATTACAAGTGCCGACAACGAGGTTTTCCCCGAGCATACATTCACATTCACAATCGCCAAATCGTTGGCCATAGAAAGTGTATCACCTAGCGAAGCTACAACGCAACTTGACAAAATTGTCTTCACATTCAGCACACCTATTGCTGATGTAAAGATACCGGCAAGCGGAATGTACATTGTTGATAACTATTGGACTCCTGTAACAAAAGTCAAGGAGAAGCCAACCATCAGCGAAGACAAGAAGAGCGTAACTCTGGAACTTGAGGCACCGATAACCGCTCCTGGCAGATACAATCTGGATGTCTATCCCGGCGTGTTCATTAGTGAAGATGGCGGTATAAACGAAAGCAGAAGTTTCAGTTTCCAGATTCTTGACACGGCTCCCTCATTCTCTACGAACTACAAGGATGGCGAAAGAGTGAAAGAAATTGGTGACCTTGAGATCACATTCAAGAACGTAAATGAGGTGAAGTTGGTTGAGGGTGCTGAAAGTATTATGGCATACCTCCCCGGAGGTGGTGAAGCAGCCGGTACTGCAACACTCAAGGACAATGTCATCACTGTAACATTCGGTCAAGAAATGACAGAGGAAGGCGAGTACACATTCTACATTCCTGCCGGCGTATTCACAATGGACGGCGCTGCCAACGAAGAGCGTGTAATCAACGTGACACTCTTCACATTCGAGATTGTCGAGCTCAAGATTCTTGGTGTTACACCGGTAGAGGGTGTAGTGAACCAGCTTGACAAAGTTATCATCGAGTTCAACCAGGATGTTACCCTTTCATTCGACGAGAACTGGCAGATGGTTTCAAACGAGATCGTACTGAAAGGCGAGGACAAGGATTACAAACTGACCTATAACTCAATGTCTAATGTAGGAACCAAGCTCGAGTACCTTGTAAATGCCGAATGGACAGGTTACGAGTACGCAGCGACACCTATCACAACAGAAGGCAAATACACGCTCGACCTCTCACAGATTGTCGTTGACCATGCAGCAGAAGATTACATTGACGAGTGGGGCTATCCCAACAAGATGTGGCATGAGAAAAACAAGCGTTGTGAGGGTACATACACTTGGACTGTTGTAGCCGGTGAGTCTTCAATCGACGATATCGTTGTAGAGAACGGTGCAAAGGTTATTTACGACATTACAGGCCGCCGCGTAGAGAATATTACAAAGGCCGGTATCTACATTGTAAATGGTAAAAAGGTACTTGTAAAGTAATCTCCACTAATAACGAGTAAATAAACAAAGGAAGCGCCCGCTCAGGGCGCTTTCTTTGTTTAATGTGTAATGAGGAATGGGTAATGGTATTTAATGGGAGTTCAATATAAATTCAACCACATCGCGAAATTGTCATTTTACATTTGCACTGTCATTGACTCGTTTTGCTTTTAGCAACCCAAACGGCATAAGTTAAACTCCTCCTCTGCCTGAGGGGAGGTGCCAGTTTACTGGCGGAGGGGTGGGAGTGCTACGTTTGACCTGTTGCTGCAAAACTCGTCGATGACAAAACGTTGTTTTGTCATTCTGAGCGGAGCGAAGAATCTCTGTGCGCGGTTTTGAGATCCCTCACACGGGGTTGACTTTGGCCCCTACGGGCGTCGATCTTCGATTCGGGATGACATTGCTTGTACTTTTCGCGTACTTGTCATTCCGATCCGTAGGGAGGAATCTCTTATCCGTGATTTGTTAGATTCCTAATCGCGGACACGCCGGTACCGACCCTACATTCTGAATGACATTGTTGCTGGTGTGCCTTTTATCTCCTCAGTCTTGCAACAAGTTGAAATCCAGCTCCTCTTGATCTCAAACAAGAGGAGCACTGTGAACTTTGATTATAATATTTACTGTGAATTTAGTGGTAATCTTAAATTCAAGGGACATTCTCTTACTGCTCCATCAGCTTGTCAAAATCGGCGTCGATGTCGCAGTTGTTGTTGAAGTCCCATAGGGTGATGCTCCTTATCTTGTAATAGTAGTACCAGTAGTTCTGCAACTCGTATATGTGGCTGCGGCGGGCCTGGTCCTTGCTAACCTGTGCGTCGTTGAGGTCAAGAGTGCTTATCTTTCCAATAAGGAATGTCTCCATGTTTGTGTTGTAACGCTGCTGGGCAATGCGGTCGGCCTCTCCGGCTATCTCAAGCTGTCTCTGTTGGTTGTTGAACTGCTCCACAAGTACAAAGAGGTCGTTCTTGAAATTGCGCATCTCCTGTTCTACCCTGTTCTTCGTTATCTCCCTGTTGCTCTCGGCCATCTTGACGTTGCCGCGGCGCTTGCCCCAGTCGAGGATGGGTATGCTCACGCCCACGTTCACAATCTGGTTGTTGTTGAGACGGTTGTATGCGGTGTTCAAATCCTTGTCTGTGCCGCTGTAGCCTATCTGTGCCGTCAGGTTTATCTGCCTCATGTTGCCTTTGGCACTTGCCACGTTATAGTCGGCCTGCAACAGTCGGCGTTCGATATTCTTCATCAGCGGGTTGTTGGCCAGTGACCTGTCAAGCACATCGCTGTATGCGAGGTTTATGTTCGTGATGTCGGTCGGCAGTATCGGGATTATCTCGGTTGCGTCATCTATGTTTAGGAAGGTGCACAGCGTGAACTGCGCGCTGCGCATCGAGCTCTCGTAGCTTGTGAGGTCCGACTCTGCATTGAGCACGTTCAGACGCAGCTGCAACACATCGTTCTTGCTTATCTTCCCCATCTCGCGCTTTGTCAGTGCAACATCGTAGAGCATCCTGGCGTTGTGCAGGTTCTGCCGCGCGATATTCACATTCTCAATGGCTATCAGCAGCCCGAAGAAACGGTTTATACAATCCATCGTCAGCTCCTCGGTGCGGCTCAGGAACTCGGCCTTTGCCTCGGCGTAACGAACAGGTTCTATGCGGCGGTTCCATTTGAGGTAGTTGACTCCGAAGAGCGGCTGGCTGAGGCTCAGTGTTACCGGGGTGCTCATATAACGCTCGTTCCTGTCGCCGGTGAGTGTCTTGAGGTAGTCGAGCGAGCTGCTCAGCGATACCGTTCCGCCAGTAAGCCATATATTCTGTCTGATGTTTATCCTGCCGTTCATCTGAAGGTAGTTGTTGCGTACGAATGTGTATGAGCCGTCGCTGTTCTGGTAGCTGTTGTAGCTGCGGCTAAGGTAGGGCAGTGTGGCGTTGAGGCTTACCTCGGGCAACAGGTCGGCCTTGTGGCTGCGGTACTGCCAGTAGGCCGAGCGCAGCTCGTCAAGAGCGACGGCGGCGTCAAGGCTGCGTGTGCGTGACATCACTATTGCGTCATCAAGTGTAAGGCGCAACGTGTCATTTGCATGTCCTGCCTGCGACAGGGCTATGCATAGCATGGTTATATATAGCACTCTTCTCATGATCGTCTCTTTAGCGGTTTCATTGTTATAATGCAAGGGCGCCCTTTTATCGGCGCGCCCCTGCTACGTTATGAAGAAAATCGTTTATTCCACCTGACGGCCGTCGAAGAAACGTATTGTGCGTGAGGTCTGCTTTGCCTGCTCCTCGTTGTGGGTCACCATCACTATCGTGCGCCCGTCCTCCTTGTTCAGCTTGTGCAGAATCTCCATAATCTCCGCTCCCATCTTCGAGTCGAGGTTACCGGTAGGCTCATCGGCAAGTATAATCTCGGGATTTCCTATTATGGCACGTGCAATGGCAACGCGCTGGCACTGTCCGCCCGACAGCTGCGACGGCATGTGGTACATTCGGTGGCTCAGCCCCACGCGCTCAAGCATCTCCTTGGCAAGCCTGCGGCGTTCGCTGCGTTTTACACCGCGGTACAGCAGCGGCAGCTCCACATTGTCAATGACATTGAGCGAACCTATCAGGTGGAAACTCTGGAACACGAAACCGAGTGTGCGGTTACGGAACTCGGCCATCTCCTTGTCCTTCATTCCTGTGGTGTCGCATCCCGCAATCTCCACAGTTCCGGCAGTGGGCTCATCAAGCAGTCCTATGATGTTGAGCAGAGTGGATTTTCCACAACCCGAAGGGCCCATGATGCTTACGAACTCTCCTTTCTTTACCTCGATGTTCACATTCTCCAGAGCCTGTGTCTCAATGGTGTCTGTACGATAAATCTTGTTGATTCCTGTCAGTTTAATCATAATGTTATTATTTTATTGGTTTCTTAATCTTTCAGTGCCTCGGCAGGGGACTGCCCGATTACCTTGTTCACCGCAATAAATGTTCCAATGAGTGCGGTGGAGAGTATTATTATGTAGTTGCACCCTGTGTGCATAATGAAATGGGGAATCTTCTCAAGGTAAAAACTTATGATATATCCCAACTCATACGCCTTGTCGTAGTACAACGACTCTTTGGCTGTTTCAATGAGGAACGGCGCCACCACAATATAGGCAAGCGTCACAAGTATGGCAGCCTCGGCAAGGAACTGCGCAATAACCCTTTTGCGGCTTGCTCCTACACTACGCATAAGGGCCACCTCGCTGCGACGGGCGTTTGCCCTTATCCAGAAGCAACCTGTCATACCCAAGAACACGCAGCCAAGAGCAAAGAGCGACAGCGCGATGTTCATCTTCATATCTCCTTCGCCGCCGGTCATTTTCATAAGCTCATTTTGTATATCGCTCACCTTTTTTATTCCGTGGCAACGGAAATAACCATAGCGCAGGGTGGGGGCAATCTCCTCGTTAAAGCGTTTCTCAAATGCAGCGCGATTAACTCCCTCCTTAAGTCTTATGACCAAGTGATATCTGTCTTCAATGTCCTGATAGGCATCGGCTGCGGTCCTCATCTGGGATGTAAAGGTAACGAATGAGTGCTCCAAGGGGGTATAATATTCATTACTTGTCTTGTAGTCCTTATATACCCCTGCTATTATGTGCTTTGAACCGAATTCCACCTCTCTCCCTTTTACCTCCGCAGTGCCGAAGAGTGCTTTTGCATACTTCTCCGATACATATATTTCGTTATTCTTTCTTGCCGGGGGCAAGACAAAGGTCTCCCTTGTTGCTGCATCCTCTATTCCAAAGGTGGCAAAGGGTTGCTCGTCGCCCAACTCGGGCAGTGAAACAAAGGTTATCCAATCGGCAAGTTCGCTTCCGGCCTCCAGCGTTCCCTTGTCGGTGCTGAAACTGCTACCTGGTATCGAGTTCTTTGCGGCTATGCAGTAGTATGTAACCTCGGGCAGGCTGCGCACGGCCTTCACAATATCAATGTAGTTGGCACGGCGCATTTCAGGAGTCTGCCTGATGTAGGTATCACCCTCACCAAATATTATATCATAATCTACGTCCACCACATAACACTCGTGAGCGGTGTGTCCGTCGGGGGTGAGGTAGTTGCCGGTGTAGAAGTAGAGGCTGTCAGTAACACTCCACAGGAAATATGCCGCCAACACAAGTTCTATGAATATCCACGCATTGGCACGGCGTTTGTTCCACAGCTGTTTTATAATGGTTGTAATCATTTTTTATCTCTTACTGTTTAATGAATATACTATTGGATTCTTCAGTGCCCAAAGCGCGGGTGCAAGTGCCGATATAAGGTTGAGCACCACGCACAGCAGGAATATGGTTAATACAAGCGGTATGTTAAAGAGCATTTCGGGTGTTATGTATTGCCCATACCCGCTATCTATGTTAGGGGCTATGCTTATTACCTGGAATATCCAATCGTTGGCATTGCACACAACTATATATGATATTATGATTCCTGCAAGGCCTCCCACACAGGTTAGGAAAAGGTTTTCGCAAAGAATCTGTTTCACTAATTGCCAACTGCTTGCACCGTATGCCTTGCGCACGCCGAATTCTGCAATTCTCTCATCCATTCGCGACGAAATGAGCGCGCATAGGTTCAACGCCGGTATAACGAGCAGAAAAAGGAGGCGTTTCACAATATCCCATACATTGTTTTCGAGGTCATCCATTTTGAATGAGTAATTGCCCAATGCGTAGTGTGTGTAGCTGTGGGGCTGCCCGTGCAGTTCGTAATCCTTATTTTCCAAATCGGCTTGGTCGTAACGTGCCACAAGGTCGGCCACCTCGCTTTTGAGCGATTCGGGATTGTCGGTGGTGATAAACATTTGCCCGGCACTGTAGTAACCGGTAAGGCTCTCCCCCTCTTCAAAATTTTGCATGGGCATATATATATCGGCAGCAGTGGCTCTCATCACACCCGAAACATCTTTGACCACACCTGATATCCTGCATGCTTTGATTGTTCTATTATATAACTCTCTACCCACTACATCGGTAGTGCCATAGAGCTTTTTTGCAAAACTCTCCGATATCACGCACATACCCTCATCTGCGGTTAGTTTTTCTCCATTTGTGAGCATTGGTGCACCGGCTATAAACTCAAAATCGAATATCTGCCAAAATTCATCGCTCACATTAAGCCCTAAAACCGCTGTTTCCATACCGAGTCCATCGCCTGTAGCCGAAAGCGGGAGATTCTTCTCTTCTTTTCTTGCCACAAGGCAGGCTTTGTCGCAACTTGGCAGTTCCTTTATAAGGCGCATCATGTTGAAACCAGGGTAGCCTCCTGTGTAAATTTCCTGAGAGGTATTGTCAAGTTTCATGGATATGTAGTCGAGCAGCATAGTGCGCGAGCGGTTATACTCGGGGTAGATTGGTGCAATTTTTATGTAATAGAGGATAAACAGCACCATAGTAAATGATATGGCAAGTGCTGTGCCTGCAATGTATATGCCGGTGAACAGCTTGTGCTGCCGCATCATAGTTATTGCCTGTGTAATGTAGTTCCTTATCATTTTATTGTTGTTTTATTCTTCGTGTAGTGCATCCGCGATGCCTGTCTTGCAGGCTCTTGCCGCGGGGATAATTGCCGCAGCTGCTGCCGTTACCGCAATTATCAGGTATGTTATCACTGTTATCACCGCAAAGCGCGGTACAGTGGCGAATGCCTTGCAGTACTCCGCGAGCTGCACGTTGGTTACATAAATGACAGGCTGTGCAAAGTCATTGGCGATGACCATATGTGCAATCAACGGCAGTGCCACGGCAAATGCCATTGTTACTAGCAGCAGCGCCTCGGTCACAAACTGTCCTATTATGCGACGGCGGCTGGCTCCCACGCTGCGCATTATGCCAATCTCGCCACTACGGGCGCTGGTACGTATCCAGAATGTGCTCACAATGCCCAGGAAGGCACAGAACACGGCAAAGAACGAAAGGAACAACTGGAAATACTGGCCGTTTCTCTCCCCTTCTACCATAACGTCAACCTCTTCTCCGTACGGCTTGAGCTCGGAGCAACTGTATGCTCCGGCCTGCAGCTTGCCTGCGATATTTTCGTTGAACTCCTTTACGAATCTCTCTTTGTCTACTCCATCTTTCAGCCTGAGCAGGAACCTTGAAGGCATATTAAGTTCACTGAGGTAATGTATAAAGGTGGCAATAGGTAAAGAATACAGGTTCTCTTTTATGTCTTTGTAAATACCTTTTACTGTATAACGCACGTTGACTTTTTGGGTTACCCAATCAAAATCGTAAATCTCTTTTCCTATGCAATCGGTTGTGCCGAACATCTCCATCGCTGCCGAATATGATATATAAATGTCGTATACGTTTTCGAGCGGTTCCATTATATCTCCGGTAAAATAGTCTCTTATGCGGAACACTCCTGTGAGGTCGCCTCCTCCCTCGTATGACCACACTCTTGTCTCCTTCGCCTCTCCACCTAAGGTGCTTGCACTATCTGCCGTGTATGCTTCCTGTGACATGCTGGACAATGGAGAGAGACTGGCATAGGCAGTCGATTCAATCTCGGGAATCTCGGATAATCCTTTAAACACTTGCAATATATCATTATCCATACGTTCATACGCGTCGAGTTCCAGTATATTGGGGTTATCCTTGGATGCATACAGTTCTATTCTCTTCGGAACATCAACCAATGCTTTGCAGATGTATACATTGTCGTAGTCGCATCCGACGGGAAACTGCCGTATGGCCGTGTATGTATACAAGGGGTCTATTGCCTGCCACAGGAATATTGAAATTACCACAAGCTCGGCAAAGAGCCACGCATTGCTGCGCCTCTGGCTCCATAGCTGTTTGAATATCTTGTCTATCATGATTGTCAACGTTTGTTATATAGTGATTGTACAATGTTGTTCTTGAGGGCCAGAATTGCCGGCAGCAGTGCCGATGCAATGTTGAGCAATACGCATACAAGCAGCGTAACAATGAATATCCTTGGCGAGAACAGCATTTGCATAGGGGTGTCGTAGTCGACTGTGCCTCCTGTTATCAATGTGTGCAGGAATCTTAACAGATTACCTGTTATTATGTACGACAACGCCAGGCCGATGAGGCTGCCCAGGAAGGTCAGGAACAGGTTCTCCCAAAGCAGTTGCCACAGTATCTGTGCGTTTGTGGCACCGTATGCCTTGCGCACTCCAAGCTCGGCAAGACGGCTGTTCATGCGCGATGAAATCATGCCGCTGAGGTTGAGCGCAGGGATGAACAGAAACGCCAGAACCACGTAGAAATATTTCTTGAGTGCATCCCAGATTGTTGAATCCCCACCGGTAGCCAGGGCTTTCTCCCAGTTCCTGTATATGCTGATATCATAATCGAATTTGGTGAATCCTTCATTTTTGATGTATTCCTGGCTGTACCGGTGGTAGCGCTCTTCAATCTCTTTCTTGATATTGTCCACATCCGCCCCCGGCGAATATGTTATCAGCGCCTCGTAGTGTCCGTGAATGCCGTCCCACTTGTCATAGCTCCCTTTCAGGTTGATATAATTCAAAGGAAAGAATATGTCATAGCAGGTAAGTTCCATACATTCCGGTGCATCCTTGACTACTCCGACAATAGTGCACTCTCCATGCCCGTCAATAATCATTTTCTCTCCTGCAACATCGGTACAGGCGAAAAGGGCCCTTGCATAGGATTCGCTTATTACAGCCTTTGCATCATTCAGTTCCTCTTTTGTGAACGGTGCTCCCGATATGAACTCAAAACCGAATGTCTTCCAATAGTTGTCATCTACACATATTGCGTCGGCACTCCAATCAATGCACTTGTCGCTTCCTTCTGTTCTTATGTTGCTTGGGTCAAATGACATTTCCGGTGATGCCGTAAGTGCAATCCGTTCAATGCCATCAATGTTTGCAATGACCTCTGTGGCAAATCCTCCGCTCAAATGGATTCCCATGTACTTGGTTATCTGTGTCGGAGGTAACGGCCCAACATCATTGAACTTTGCACCGTAGAAGATAAGTATCCTGTCGCGGTTGTACTCGGGATATCCCGGGGCGAGCTTTATGTGGAACACCATGAAGAGTGTCATTGCAAGGGCAAGGGATATTGCCGTACTTGCGACGTAGATACCGGTGAACAGCTTGTGCTGCCGCATCATTGTAATTGCCTGTGTAATGTAGTTCCTTATCATTTTATTGTTGTTTTATTCTTCGTGTAGTGCATCCGCGATGCCTGTCTTGCAGGCTCTTGCCGCGGGGATAATTGCCGCAGCTGCTGCCGTTACCGCAATTATCAGGTATGTTATCACTGTTATCACCGCAAAGCGCGGTACAGTGGCGAATGCCTTGCAGTACTCCGCGAGCTGCACGTTGGTTACATAAATGACAGGCTGTGCAAAGTCATTGGCGATGACCATATGTGCAATCAACGGCAGTGCCACGGCAAATGCCATTGTTACTAGCAGCAGCGCCTCGGTCACAAACTGTCCTATTATGCGACGGCGGCTGGCTCCCACGCTGCGCATTATGCCAATCTCGCCCCGACGGTCGTTTGTACGTATCCAGAATGTGCTCACAATGCCCAGGAAAGCGCAGAACAGCGCAAAGAACGAGATGAAAAGCTGGAAGCGGTTCTTGCTCTCATGAGTCACGTTGTACATATTCTCTTCTATTACATATTCAAAATCGACCATGGTTCCTGCATAGCGGTTCCCCACCCTTAATGTGGGCCGCAGCTCCTCGTTGAACCGCTTTATGAAGCTATCCCGATCAACGCCCTCCTTCAGCCTCAGATATATAAATTCAGGTGGATTATCTGCATAATTGGCCACAACAGTCGGTTCCGGTATCATATATGGGTTTGGCTGGAAATCCTCATAGACTCCTGTTATCTTCAGTTTACGTATTCCGTGTTCATTTTCAACCTCCCGTCCTATGCAGTCTGTGGTGCCGAAAAGTTCCATGGCTGCCGAGCGTGATAATTGTATCTCCCCTTTTTGGAGCTGTGTAGGGTATTGTCCTGTTTTTATATCTTTTATCTGAAGAACTTTGAAAAACTCTCCTCTGCTCGCTGGATAGTAGTAAGGCTCAATCTCCTTTCTCCCTTCCCCATTGTCTTCTTCTCCGTTCTCGTTGTAGTATAAACGAATAGTTGTAAAGGTTGCACCATATGGTATACAGAACCCGCCGTAGTAACTCTCGATCTCGGGCAATGATACAATGTTGTTGAAGATTGATGTAATGGACGCATATTGTGTCTTACGGCTATCATCAACGCTCGCATCGTACTCCTTGTCCGATATGTAATATTCGTGTATATATACACGGCAGATATTCTCGGGATTGAATCCTTTGGGGATGTTCTTGACTCTGTTCAGGGTGTACAGCGGGTCGATAGCCTGCCATAGGAATATGGCAATTATCACAAGTTCGGCAAAGAGCCACACATTGTCGCCTCTCTCCTTCCATAATTGTTTTACTGTTCTTATTATCATCGTGCGGTATTTAGCGTTTGTTGTAAAGCGAGTGTACAATATTTTTCCTCAGCGCAATCACGGCCGGCAACAATGCCGATACTATGTTGAGTACAAAGCAGAGTAGCAGCGTTGTCACAAACACACGTGGCGAGTAGAGCAGGGCGGCGCTGTATTCGCACTCATCTATCCATCCTTGGTACATGGCAATGATTTCCTTAATGAAGAGGTCGGAAAGCAAATATGAGAGCACGAGTCCTATAAGCGCGCCCAGGAACGTCAGGAAGAGGTTCTCCCATAACACTTGCCACAGGATTCGGGCACTTGTGGCGCCGTATGCCTTGCGGACGCCAATCTCGCTAAGGCGGCTCTTCATGCGCGATGAAATCATTCCGCTAAGGTTCAGCGCGGGTATGAACAGCAGCGCAAGGAATACATAAAAGTAGTTCTTGAATACATCCCACACCGTGTCACCGGGTTCGCAGTTGAAGACATTCTGCCAATGCGAGTATATACGGGCTGTGTATTTGAAATCCTTGTAGTTGTGGCGGTTAAGGACTTCGTTGCAGTAGCGTGCGTACCTCTCATCAAGCTCCTTCTTGACGCGTTCAACTGAACCCATATCTTCTGCCTCTATGAAGATCTGGTTCTGCCCGATGAACTCAAATGGCGTATCAATATGGTTATGCTTGTTATTGTTCGTGTATAGCGTGAAGAATACCTCTTTTGTAGTATATGTCATGCATTCATGGGCATCCTCTACCACTCCGGTGATGGTAAACTCTTTCATCTCGGTAGAGTTCCCTTTACCGTCCAGGTTGAAAGTCACTCTCTTCCCTACAACGTCTGTGCGGGCAAAAAGAGTGTTGGCCGTTGATGCGGTGATGATTATTTTTGCGTCGTGGAGCTCATCCTTGCCGAAAGGTGTGCCATGGATGAAATTGAATTCAAATATTTCCCAGAATTTCTCATCGACACATGAGCAGTAGAAGCTCGCATCCTCCAGCCACTGCCCGTCTACACGGGTCTGGTTTATTGACATTCTGCGGGTAACCGAAAGGTGCTTTATCCCTTCAATATCTTCTGCATAAGGAATGAACTCATCGGGCAGTTCTCCTCCTGTCCTCAAATGTTCGTATGGGCCGCCTGTGAAGTCGTCGCATTCGACTGTGGGGAAATATATGAGCCTGTCGCGGCAATATTCGGGGTAGGCAGGCGCCAGCTGCACGTTGAATGCAATGAAGAGTGCCATTGCAAGGGCAAGGGATATTGCCGTGCCGCCTATGTAGATGCCGCTGAACAGTTTGTGCTGCCGCATCATTGTGATTGCTTGTGTAATGTAGTTTCTTATCATCTTGTCTTATCCATTATGTGGTGTTGTCTCTTCAAAATTATACCCAATGTCTCTCCTTTAAAAAAAATGGGAGTTTTTTAACTATTTCAACTTGATTTCTCTCCTGCCTTTATAGCTATCCATGTCGTTAACGACTACCTTGTCACCCAAGGCGAGTCCTTCGGTCACTTCAACATAATTGTAGTTGCTGTTGCCCAGCTGCACCGTGCGGCGTACAATCATGTCACCCTCTTTCACAAACATGCTGTATTCGCCTGCCCCCTTGTAGAAGCTTCCGTTCTTTATGCGTAGCACATCCTCGCGTAAGCGGTGCAGGATATACACATCGGCGCGCAGGCCATGACGCAGCTTGGGGTGTGAGGGCTCTTCAAGGGATATGTCAAAGGCGATGTTGCCGCCCTCGCTCTTTGCCCCGATATTGCTTATCTTGCCCTTGAGTGTCTCCTTGCCAATCTTTACGATGACATCCTTGCCTGTCTCAAGGTTCTCGGCAAGGTTCTCGCCCACCTGTGCGTTTATCTTGAATGAGGAGAGGTCCGAGAGGGTCGCAATGTGGCTGCCTGCCGACACCAGCGCGCCCTTGCTGTCGTTTATGAAGGTGACGGTGCCGCTCTGTGGGGCAGGCATATATGCCTCGTCAAGACGCTTGCGGCTGGCCTCAAGCTGCTCAAGGAATATGTTGAACTGCAGTTCGCTCACCCGTAGGCCCGACTGGCGTATTTCCCTCTCGCGGCGTAGCTGTTCCTGGCTCTGCTCCAGTTTCAGACGTGCCGTGGTCACTGCCATTTCGCATTGGCGCACCTTCTCTGTGGTACCCGAGCCTATGCTGTCGAGGTGACGCTCGTTGAGCAGCTCCGACTGCAGGCGGTTGAACTCCATCTGGCTAATCTCAATGTTTGTCTGCATGTTGGCAAGGTATGTCTCGTCATTGAGCCTCTGTTGCAATAGTTGCTGTTGTCTTATCTCTTTCTCATCAAGCAGTTTCTGGTATTCGGTCTCGGCCTCCCTGATGTCGAGTTGCAGCAGCCTTGTCCCTGCGGCAATGGAGTCACCGTTCTTGCAGAAGACATCAATTATACGGCTGCTTATGGGTGCATTTATCATAAGCTCCGACGATGAGAGCACGTTGCCGCTTGCGCTGATGGTGGTCTCTATTGTCCCTTTGTCTATGGTGGCAAAGGAGAGTGACTCTTCGCTTATCCTTGCGCGTGATATCTCAATAATGACTATTATCACGGCGCCCAGCACTGCTACGCAGGCGATAATCTTGCCCACGCTCTTGAGCATACGCAGGTTTTTCTCTTTCTTCGGTATCGGTTTGTCCATCTGTCCGTTTTTTATGTTCTTTACCGGAATACTATCAAAATCTGTGCCAAACTTTTAAATATTTTGTAATCAATGCTTTAGCTCTTTTGAGGGGTGTCCGAAAGCGGACACTCTGTCCGCTTTTGCGTACTCTCTTGTTCCTGTTTTTTAATTACTCTTAAAAAATGGTACGTTTTTTTAATATTCCTGACAAAAGGGTTATCTTCGCAGACATAAGAAGTTATGCGATATGATATTGGTAATAGACGATAACGAGACCATCAGGACTTCTCTCTCATTCATGTTGCGTCGTGCAAAGTATGAGGTGGAGGTTGCTTCGTCACCTGCCGAGGCCATACAGGTGGTGCGTGCGCGTGAGCCGCATCTTATCCTCATGGATATGAACTACTCCCTGTCGACCGACGGCGAGGAGGGCATCATGCTGTTGCGCCAGGTCAAGGTATTCTGCCCTCAGGTACCGGTCATCCTCATGACGGCTTGGGGAAGCATTGACCTTGCCGTCAAGGGCATGCAGGCCGGGGCGTTCGATTTTGTGACAAAGCCGTGGAACAATATGGCTCTTATGCAAAGGATTGAGACGGCTCTCGAACTCACAAAGAGCAAGCCGGCAATGGACGATGCAAAGGAAGATGCAGCGTTCGACACCTGTGGCATTGTGGGGCGGAGCAAGGCGCTGAAGGATATACTCGCCACGGTGGAGCGTGTGGCAAAGACCGATGCATCGGTGCTGATAACGGGCGAGAGCGGTACGGGCAAGGAGCTTATTGCCGAGGCTCTGCACCGTAACAGCCGCAGGAGAGGGAAGCCGTTCGTAAAGGTGAATCTCGGTGGAATATCGCAGTCGCTCTTCGAAAGTGAGATGTTCGGACACAAACGCGGTGCCTTCACCGATGCCTCTGCCGACAGGGTAGGACGCTTTGCAATGGCCGATGGCGGTACCATATTCCTTGATGAGATCGGAGAGCTTGACCTCGCCTGTCAGGTGAAGCTGTTGCGTGTGCTGCAAGACCGCACTTTCGAGGTGCTCGGCGACAGCAAGCCGCGCAATGTGGATATACGTGTGGTGTGTGCCACAAACCGTAACCTGCAACAGATGGTGCGTGAGGGCACCTTCCGTGAGGACCTCTTCTACCGCATAAATCTCATTCCTCTTCATCTGCCGCCACTGCGTGAGCGCAGGGAGGATATACCGCTTCTTGTGCGTCATTTTGCCGACTCATACACGTCGCTCAACAGCCTGCAGCCGGTGGAGTTTGCACCCGATACGCTCGGCTACCTTGCTTCGTTGCCTTTTATGGGCAACGTGCGCGAGCTCAAGAACCTTGTGGAGCGTACAATACTCATCAACGGCAACAGCCGTCTGCTTCCTGCTGACTTTGAGGCCCAGTACAATGGTGAGACAATGTGCGGTGATGAGGTAAATACCCAAGGACTCACACTCGATGAGATTGAGAAGCTTACCATAAAGAGCGCCATGAGCAAGTACGACGGCAACCTTACACAGGTGGCACTCTCCTTGGGCATAAGCCGCCAGTCGCTCTATCGCCGCATGGAGAAGTATGGACTGAAATATTGATAAACCATGAGATTGCGCTATCTGTTCGTCATACTCGCATTGCTTGTGCTTGCGCCCACACTGCTTCTTCTCTTCTTTTCGGCAGAGGAGGACGGTACTCTCGTGTACATTGCCTATGTGCTTGCGGTAGTTGCAGTACTGTTCCTCATCTTCTTCTACAGGAGGGTTCTGAAACCTCTTGACACCATTGCCGATGGCATGGACCTGCTTGCGGCACAGGATTTCAGCAGCTGCCTCTCGCCCGTGGGGCAGGCAGAGGCCGACAGGATAGTGCTGCTGTTCAACCGTCTTATGGCCAGGATAAAGGAGGAGCGTCTGACGCTTCTGGAGCAGAACGGTTTCCTCTCGTTGCTCATCGAGGAGTCTCCGATGGGAGTGATACTGCTTGACTTCGATAACCGTATAACGCTGATGAACACCTCGGCAAGGCGTTTCCTTGAGGTTGATGACTGCACGGGGTGTGAGCTGCAACAGCTCCCTTCGCCCCTGGTGGGCGACATCATGCTGCTTGGCGACGGCGAGAGCAGGACCATAAGGGTCAACGGCGCGGCAATATACAGCTGCTCGCGTCTCTCGTTCATGAGCAAGGGTTTCAGACGTCCTTTCATCATAATAGAGTCTATGACCGATGAAATCTTCAAGGCCGAGAAGAGAGCCTACGAGAAGGTGATACGTATGATTGCCCACGAGGTGAACAACTCGGTTGCCGGTGTGGTGTCGGCTCTGGGGTCACTGGACGACGTGCTGTCAAGTACAACGGCAGAGAGCCTGGCCGATGACATACAGGATGTACGCACCCTCATCAAGGTGTGCGAGGAGCGCAGTTTCAAGATGAGCCGTTTCATAGGTGATTTTGCCAATGTGGTTAAGATTCCTTCTCCGCGGCTGCGGCCAATCCCCCTGAACGATTGTGTCATTCACAGCATATACTTCATGAGGAATATGTGCAGCGAGCGCAACATAACACTTGAGACATCGCTTGCAGACAAGGCTCCGCTTGTGCAGGCCGATATAACCCTCTTTGAACAGGTTATGCTGAACATCATAAAGAACTCCATCGAAAGCATCGGCGAGAACGGAAAGATTGTTGTGGAGACAGCGGCTTCTCCTGCGCGTATTGTGATAACGGACAATGGAGCAGGTATCACGCCCGAGGATAGGGAACGTCTTTTCTCGCCTTTCTTCTCAACAAAGGCCAACGGTCAGGGTCTGGGTCTTATGTTCGTGAGAGAGATACTGTCGAAGCATAACTGCCGTTTCTCCCTATTGACCGGCAACGACGGCCTCACACGCTTCGAGATAGTATTCCCTTAAAGACTTTTCAGTCATTGGCTTGTCCGTGGTTTTTTTATCTACTCAGTCTTGCAACAAGTTGCAATCCGGCTGAGTCCTCACCT
This sequence comes from uncultured Bacteroidales bacterium, assembly GCA_937900095.1. Lineage (GTDB taxonomy): Bacteria > Bacteroidota > Bacteroidia > Bacteroidales > Bacteroidaceae > HGM04593. The sequence continues at coordinate 17,221 of CALCEC010000030.1, forward strand.
AAAACAGGGGCGCAATCGGGGACCGCTTGCGGTGGAGGAGTTTTAATAGTTTAAAATACGGCAATGCCGTGGTTTTTTAGTTCTCTCTTTTTTGCAATCGTTGGGATGACAGAGCTTGTTTTTACAAAAATCCACAAATACTCATAGTATGTTTGCAAGATTGCTTGTAGTGCACGTGCATTTTGGTAAAAAATATAGGATAATTGAACTTTATTTGTAAATTTGCAATCCACTATAAAAGAAAAAATAACTAACCATGATAGCAGTATTAAAACACGGAGTAACAAAGTCACAACAGGATAATCTTGTCCATTGGCTTGAGTCGCAGAATGTGCGTGTACATGTCTCGGAAGGTGAGATGCAGACAGTCATCGGCCTCATAGGCGATACACGCAAGATTGATATCGACCTGCTTGCGGGTCTTGAGATAATTGATAGCGTGACACGCATTACAGACCCTTTCAAGAGCGCTAACCGCAGCTTCCACCCCGAGGATACGGTTGTGACCGTGGGCAAGGGTGAGAATGAGGTGAAAATCGGTGGCGGTAACTTTGCCATCATGGCGGGTCCCTGCTCGGTTGAGAGCGAGGAGCAGATTCTGACCGTAGCACGTGCTGTAAAGGCTTCGGGTGCGAATATCCTGCGTGGTGGTGCTTTCAAGCCCCGTACTTCGCCATACGATTTCCAGGGATTGCGTGCCGAGGGTCTTCAGTTATTGTTGAAGGCGCGTGAGGCAACAGGTCTGCCCATCGTTACGGAAATCATGAGCGCATCGCATCTCGACCTCTTTGCCGATGTCGATATCATTCAGGTGGGTGCACGCAACATGCAGAACTTTGAGCTTCTCAAGGAGCTGGGACGTTGCGACAAGCCTATCCTGCTCAAACGCGGTATGTCGGCTACACTCAAGGAGCTTCTTATGAGTGCCGAGTATATTATGTCCGAGGGTAATGAACAGGTGATTCTATGTGAGCGCGGTATACGCAGCTACGACAGCTACACACGTAACGTGCTCGACCTTGCTGCCGTTCCTGTGCTGCAGGGGCTCACACACCTCCCGATTGTCGTCGACCCCAGCCACGCAACGGGCGTGTCACGTCTTGTGCGTCCTATGGCTTGTGCTGCAACAGCTGCCGGTGCCGACGGACTTATCATCGAGGTACATAATGACCCTGTGTGCGCCCTTTGCGACGGTGCGCAGTCACTCACTCCCGAGCAGTTCGACGAGGTGGCACAGCGCGTGCGTGAAATTCGTGGCATAATGCATTGATCATGACTGTAGGAATAGTTGGATTAGGACTTATAGGCGGTTCGGCAGCCAAGGCTTTCAAGGCTGCCGGACACTCTGTTTATGCCTTTGATATAAACAGGCAGATAGTGGGCTATGCACAGCTTGAGGGTACGGTAGATGCCGAGCTGTCGGCCGATAACCTGTGCCGTTGCGACCTTGTGCTGCTCACTGCGACACCTCAGGCGGTAATAGGTTATATTGGCGAGAATGCGAAGCATATCTCCCGTGAGACGCTTGTTGTCGACTTCTGCGGTACCAAACGCGCCGTGTGCGAGAAGGGCTTTGCCCTTGCTGCAGAGTATGGCTTCACTTACGTTGGCGGTCACCCTATGGCCGGCTTGCAGTATTCGGGATACAAATACTCCAAGGCAACACTCTACAACGGTGCCTCGTTCATCATGGTACCGGCGGTACACGATGACATTGCCCTGCTCGACCGCGTGAAACAGGCGTTGCAGCCGTTGGGCTTCAAGAAGTTCGTGGTAACGACGGCCGATTTCCACGACCGCATGATTGCCTACACCTCGCAGATGTGCCACGTTGTCTCCAATGCTTTCATAAAAAGCCCTTCGGCAAAGTTCCACAGGGGGTACAGTGCGGGCAGCTTCCGCGACTTTACCCGTGTGTCGCGTCTGAACGAAGATATGTGGACCGAGCTGTTCCTTGAGAACAAGGAGGCTCTTCTTAATGAACTTGATTTGTTGATAAACTCTCTCCGGGAGTATCGTGAGGCGATAGTCCACGATGATGCCGATACCCTTCGCGCTCTGTTGCGCGACGGCAGGATCGCGAAGGAAGAGGCTGAAAAATAAGACCTTCCGGCCGGTGAAACGATATTTACATTAATAATGCAGCAATTGCCTGTCATTCCGAATCGAAGATCGACGCCCGTAGGGGCCAAAGTCAACCTTGCGTGAGGGATCTCAAAAAATCTTTCGGGATATCTCACATACGTTCGATATGACACTGATACAACACTAACTATAGATTAAACCTGTATATGCAGTACAATACAATACACGTTGAGGCTTCGCGCAGTTATGACATTCTCATAGGCCGCGGTATTCTTGCAGGGTTAGGCGGGTTCATACGCCCTCTGCTGGGCAACTGCCGTCTGGCAGTGCTAACCGACAGCAATGTCGATGCGCTCTACGGCAACGCTATAATGGAGCATTTAGGCGCAGCAGGGTACAATGCATGCAAGTATGTCATTCCGGCAGGCGAGGCATCGAAATGTGCCGAGAATCTGTTGGCGTTCCTAAACTTCATGGCCGGTGCGCAGCTCACACGTAGTGATGCTGTCATAGCCTTTGGCGGTGGAGTGGTGGGTGACCTCGGCGGTCTTTCGGCATCGCTCTATCTGCGTGGAGTGAAGTATGTGCAGGTGCCGACAACACTGCTCGCAGCGGTGGACAGCTCGGTAGGCGGAAAGACTGCCATTGACATCCCTGCCGGCAAGAATCTTGTGGGCAGTTTCTATCAGCCCTCACTCGTATGCTGTGACACGGCTCTCATGGATACCCTTCAAAAAGAGATATACCGCGACGGTTGTGCCGAGGTGATAAAATACGGCATGATTCTTGATGCGGAGCTTTATAAAACCCTGCATACTATTCCTTTTGACCGCGAAGCGGTTGTGACACGTTGCGTGGAAATCAAGCGCGACGTTGTGCAGCAGGATGAGTTCGACAACGGCATACGCGGTCTGCTCAACTTCGGGCACACATTCGGGCACGCTATCGAGAAGCTGAGCAATTTCGGTGTCTCTCACGGTGAGGCTGTGGCAAAGGGTATGGTGATTGCTGCGCGCATGGCTCCTCTGTGTGGTCTGTGCGATGTCGCCGATGAACTGACGGCACTGCTTGTGGAGTATGGCTTTGACATAGCTTGCCCTTATAGCGCAAACGAGGTCTATGACGCCTTGCTGTCGGACAAGAAACGCCGAGGAGGAAAAATCTCCGTGGTGCTACCACGCTCTGTGGGTGACTGCACACTTGTAGATATGCCGGTGGAGGAGTTGAAGGATTTATTGCAGAAAGTGATATGATGCGTTGTTGTCATATCGAACGCATGTGAGATATCCCGAAATGTTTTTTTGAGATCCCTCACGAGGGGTTGACTTTGGCCCCTACGGGCGTCGATCTTCGATTCGGGATGACATAAACACCTTAATTCAGTATATATGGAAATAAAAGTTCACGGAACATTGAAAGGCGAGGTTACGCCGCCACCGTCAAAGTCACAGGCGCACCGTCTGCTCATCTGTGCAGCGTTGTCCGTTGAGCCATGCTCCATTGTGTGCAACAGTGTGAATGATGACATCATGGCAACGATGCGTTGTCTCAATGCCCTTGGAGCAAGAATTACCTTCTCATCGGGTGTCTTTGATGTGCTGCCGATAGAACTTGTAAAAGGCGGAACACTCGATTGCGGTGAAAGCGGTTCTACACTCCGTTTCCTTATGTCTGTTGCTGCTGTGCTTGGTGCCGATGCAACATTCACCGGTGCAGGCAAGCTTCCGCAGCGTCCCATGGGTGCCCTCATCGATGTGCTTGCCGCACACGGGATGGCTTTTGAGCGCCACACTGCCGATGAACTGCCTGTAACGTGTAGCGGAACATTGCAGGGCGGTAAGTTCACACTTCCGGGTAATATCTCCTCACAGTATCTCACAGGTCTGCTATTTGCTCTGCCTTTGGCTGATGTGGACAGCGAGATTGAGGTTACAGGAGGCCTTACAAGCGCCTCATACATCGATATGACAATTGATGCCTTGCGCACGGCAGGAATATCTGTGGAGCGCAGGAACAATATATTCACTATAAAGGGCAACCAGCAGTACCGCATGCCGGAGCGAGTGGTTGTTGAGGGTGACTGGTCGTCGGCTGCCTTCTGGGTGGTTGCCGGTGTCATTGGCAAGCAGCCTGTGACAGTGTGCGGCATGAACAATGAGTCGCTTCAGGGCGACAGCGCTATTGTAGACCATCTGCGTAGCATGGGTGCCTTTATAACTGTTGAAGATTACAGGGTTGCAGCAGTGCCCTCGCACCTCTTCGGTGCAGAGCTTGACTGCATGGACACCCCAGACCTTGTGCCTGTGCTTTCCGTTGCTGCGGCTGTGGCGCAGGGAACGACTACCTTCATCAATGTGGGGCGTCTGCGCTTCAAGGAGAGCGATCGCCTTGCTGCAATGAAGAGTGTGCTTGCCTCGTTCGGTATCACTTCTTCAATCGGTGAAGATACCTTTACCGTGTATGGTGGCGAGCCTGTTGCACTAACCCCCGTAGAGAGCTCCGGCGACCACCGCATAGCAATGTCGGCGGCTGTGCTGTCAACAGTGGCGCAAGGTGTAACAACGATAATAGGCCCTGAGTGCGTGGCAAAGTCGTACCCCTCATTCTTTGAGGATTTTGCAGTGCTGGGTGGAACAGTGGAGTAGTTTTTTTTGCAATGTCATTGGCGAGTTTTTCTATTCGCATCCCACGCGGCATCACTTGCGCGATACTTCGCGTGACTATTGCTGAAAAACTCACCGATAACAAAACTCTGTTTTGTCATTTCGAGCGAATGCGAGAAATCTCAACAAAATAAAAAGTATTATGGTAAATGTTCATCAGTATTGGGTATACATTATGTCAAATAAAGCACGTACAGTTTTATATGTTGGCATAACTAATGATCTTTACCGTAGATATATAGAACACAAAGAAGAAAAAATAGAAGGTTTTACACAAAAATACAGATGCCATGATTTGCTTTATTATGAGGAATATAATGTAGTGGATGATGCGATTGCTCGTGAAAAGGAGATAAAGGCATGGAGAAGAGAAAAGAAAGAGAAACTTATTGCAACAATGAATCCGGAAAAGAGAAATTTAGCAATTGATTTAGAGTGGATATGAATGTTATGAGATCCCTCGTCGCTTCGCTCTGTCGGGATGACAAATACGCGTTTTTCGCTGTAAATGTCATTTCGAGCGAATGCGAGAAATCTCAAGGATAAAGGAAGAATATAATAACAACAATAAAAACAACATATTATGGACTTGGATAAACTACGTCAGGAAATAGATGAGATTGATACCCAGATGTGCGACCTTTTTGCACGCCGCATGCAGGTGGTGTCAGGTATAGGAAAATACAAGAAAGAGAACAATCTTCCCGTTTATCACCCGTCGCGTGCACGTACGGTTCTGCATAACGTGTCAAAGCGCCTCGGCCCTGAATTCGAGGGTTACGGCCGTACACTCTACCGCACGATATTCGACCTCAGCGAGTCATATGAGACACGTATGCTCTCCGAGGGCAGCGAGTTCTTCAACTACTTCAAGAACATTGCTTCTGTACCTCCACAGCCGTTCCCCAAACGCGCATCCGTTGCCTGTGCCGGTTGCGAGGGCTCATACGCACATCTTGCGTCAGAGCGTCTTTTCGACCTCCCGGAAATCATGTACATGAGCAATTTCGAGGGCGTCTTCAAGGCTGTCAACAGCGGTCTGTGTGAATTCGGTGTCCTTCCCATAGAGAACTCTCTTGCCGGTTCGGTAAATGCCATTTATGACCTTTTATCAGAGTATAACGTGAGCATCGTGCGTGCGGTACGCCTGAAAGTGGACCACGCTATCCTTGGCGTTCCCGGTGCAAAGCTCGAGGATATCCGCGAAATCTATTCACATCAGCAGGCTATCAACCAGTGCTCCGAGTTTTTGGGTACATTGAAGAACGTGCGTGTAATTGCTTGTGAGAACACAGCCGAGGCTGCCCGTATGGTAGCTCAAGGCGGTGACCCTACCAAGGCATCACTCTCTTCTCGCCTTTGTGCCGAGCTCTACCAGATGCAGGTGATTAAGTCTTCCGTGCAGAACCGCGATAACAATTACACACGCTTCATCTGCATTGCCAAAGAGCCAAAAATATATTCAGGCGCCGACCGCACCAGTGTGATGATAAACATCCCCAACCGTCCGGGAACCCTCTTCCGCATAATGTCGCGCTTCAATGCAACAGGTGTCAACCTTGTCAAACTTGAGAGCCGTCAAATCCCCGAGCGCGAGTTCGAGTACCGCTTCTACTTTGACATCGAGGCATCCGTCTACAGCGACGAGTTCCTTTCTCTCATGTGTGAGCTTCATGAGTGCGGGGAGCAGTTCAGGTATTTTGGTACATATGCCGAAATAATATAATTATTATCTAAATTGGCGATGGCTGTGTTACGCTATGTTTTGAAAAAGGTCATTTAGGTCTACTAAACTCCCTTTTTCAAAACCGTCGCAAGCCTTGCCCTCCCCAATTTATATTAATAATTATGCAGTTGTGCTTAAAAGCGCGATAACTGTGTTGTTGTTGATTGGGTGGTTTGTACTGTTTAGGCTTGTTTCTTTAAAGAAAAATCGAATCTGAGTCCTCCGCCCGGGCGGTTGGTGACGGTTATGTTGCCTCCATGGAATTGGACGGCATGCTTTACTATGGCAAGGCCGAGCCCGGTACCGCCTTTCTGGCGGGAGCGTCCTTTGTCAATACGGTAAAACCGCTCGAAAAGGTGTGGCAACTGCTCTCTTCTCACTCCTTTGCCGTCATCCTCGAAACGGATACGGCACACTGTCTCGTTGTTTTCAAGCAACGATATATATATGTTCTTGCCTTCGGAATATGCTATGGCATTTTCAGTAAGGTTGCGGAATATTGAGCCTATCAACGAGGGGTTACCGTTAACGATAACCTCATTGTTGAAATCTGCGTGGAGTGTCAACCGTTCTTCCTCGGGCATTATCTCCAACTCTTCGGCAATCTCCTTGATTATTTCATTGATGAGGACGGGTTCTTTGCTTATTATGGCACCTCCATCTTCTATGCGGGTGATAAGCGAGACATCATTGAGGAGATGTCGGAGACGCTCGTTGTGCGTGTAGCATCGGCCAATCAGTTCCTGCCGTTTCTCTTCGCTGAGGCTTATGCCTGAAAGCAGGGTCTCAAGGCATACCTGAATAGATGCTACCGGGGTTTTCAGTTCATGGTTTATATTGTTTGTGAGCTGTCGTTTGATGCGGTTCTTCTCCTGCTCTGCTTCATATCTGTTTACACGTTCAATGTCCTTACCGAGCTTGCGGGTAGTAAAGTATGCCAGTACACTCATGGCAAAGCTAATGGAAATCATGACCATAAGAAATGTCCAGTCTGCTTCAAGCAGCTCACGCAGTGTGTTTGAGTATGGAATAGCAGTGCGGACAACGACCCTCTCGCCTCGTGTGGCAGAGTAGAAATACTCGCGTCCGTCGCTTGCCGATTGTCGGCTGATATTATATCCCTCACCTTTTGCAAGGGCATTGGCTACTTCAGGGCGACTACGGTGGTTGTCGAGCGAGTCAAGCGATATGATATTGTCGTAAACCACAGCACCTGAAAGAGCGATGATGGATATTCGCAACTCGTCAAATGGCTTGTCGTGGGTTGCAATGTAATCTTCATATGGCAACCCCTCCTCAACGGTATTGAGCAGATGACGGTTGTATTGTTGGAGCTGTGCGTTCAGGAACTCCGATTTATACTCTTTCTCGCGCTGATATTGGAATCCTATGAAACATAGTATAATTGACCACGAGAATATGATTAGCTGCAAAAACAGCTGTTTGTGAAACGATATTTTAATCTCTGAAGCCATAGCCGAATCCAGAACGGGTTACAATGTACGAGCCGTAGGCTCCAATCTTTGAGCGAAGGCGGGTAATGTTCACGTCAATGGTACGGTCTAACACAACGACCTCATTGCTCCATACACGACTCAGTATCTGTTCGCGTGAGCATATCTTGCCTCGATGTTGGATCAGGTATGCAAGTAGCTCGAACTCTTTTCGTGCCAACTTCACCTCCTCGCCATCAACAGTACAACGCTTGAACTCCAAATCGAGACATAAGCCATCAACCAGTAACCGGTTCGGCTTTTCTATTGGGTTATTGTTGTTTTTATGGTTGGCAGTACGGCGCAGAACACTCTTGACGCGTGCAATCACATTGCGGATGGTATATGGCTTTATGATATAATCATCGGCACCAATATTCAGCCCCATAATCATATCATCCTCTGTATCACGGGCCGTACAGAATATGATGGGAATATCTGCTGTCGCAACATCGGCTTTCAGCATCTTGGCCATCTTTATACCGCTAATCTCGCCCATCATAATGTCAAGCAGAATGAGTGAATACTCTTTTAGATTATAGCCGAGTGCCTGTTCTGCACTGAAGGCTATATCTACATCATACCCCTCATTCTCGAGATTCAGTTTCAGGACTTCGCATAGAGTATCCTCGTCATCCACTATCAATATACGCTCTGTTGCCATATACTCATTATATATCTGTGTTGCAAAATTACAGCGTTTTTCCCACCCTTGTAACACCCAATGAAAGATTTAATAAAAATGTAATATTTTGCCCACATTCTCCATTTCACGAAAGCCTAACCGTTTTGAAATATTTCTGAAACTTTTCCCCGATACTTTTGCAGTGTCAAACTTAATGAGACAAAAGACTATGAAAACAAAACTGATTTTGGCGGGTGTTTTAGCCTGCATCGGCATCGGCGCACAGGCGCAGAATGCCAAGACAGAGGAGCCCAAGGGCAAAGCGATTGTTCAGGTGTTCGGTAATTTCCACACTGGTTTCGGGGCTGATAATGATGACCGTGGCTTTGAGCTGGAGCGTAGCTATCTGGGCTATGAATACAACTTCGGCAAGGGCCTGTCTGCAAAAGCTGTAATGGATATCGGCAAGTCTTCAGATGTCAATGACTATCAGCGTATTGCCTATATCAAGAATGCACAGGTACAGTGGAAGAGCGGAAACCTTACACTCTCCGGCGGTCTTATCTCTACTACCCAGTTCAACTTTCAGGAGAAATTCTGGGGCTACCGTTACGTTATGAAGTCTTTTCAGGATGAGTACAAATTCGGCAGCAGTGCCGATTTAGGTCTCTCTGTTGCCTACAAATTCGCTGATTGGCTATCTGCTGATGCTATCATTGTGAATGGCGAGGGCTACAAGAAGATTCAGAAGAATGATGGGCTCAATTATGGCCTGGGTCTGACTCTTACCCCGGTCAAAGGTCTTCAGCTCCGTGTTTATGGCGGTCTGAACGAGAGTGGCGAAGATGGCAAAAAGGATATTACAAACTTGGCTGCATTTGTCGGTTACAAGCACGAGAAGTTTACGCTTGGTGCAGAGTATAACCAGATGTGGAATGCCTCATATGCTGATGGTGCCGACCAATATGGATATTCACTCTTTGCTTCGGCCCGTCTTACAAAAACCGCCGACCTTTATGCCCGCTTCGATGACTTGTACTCTAAAGATGACTGGAACATCTCCAAGGATGAGTCGGCTGCTATCTTCGGTGCACAGTTCAAGCTCGGTAAGTATGTGAAGATTGCTCCTAATTTCAGAATGACAATGCCAAAGGCTGACGGGGCAAAGAACGGACACTATGCATATGTGAATTGTTACTTCGGATTCTAAATATTAATAATCAAGATTATATGAAAAAGATTCTATCATCAGTAATGACATTGGCTGTTGCATTTGCTTTTGTGGCTTGTGGCGGTAATCAGAACAATGGCGGCCGTGGGGCGCAGGAACTTTCCGGTGCGGGTGCTACATTCCCTCTCCCTTACTACAATGTGGTATTTGAGCAGTTCGGACAGCTCGGCGGTGACCAGGTAGCTTATGGTGGTATAGGTTCGGGCGGAGGCGTACGAAACCTTCGTGACAAGATTGTAGATTTTGCAGGCAGCGATGCCTTTCTTTCGGACAAGGAGATGTCAGAGATGGATCCTGTAGTACATATCCCAACCTGTATGGGCGCTGTGGTTGTTGCCTACAATCTTGATGGCGTAAATGAATTGAAACTGTCAGGTGAGATTATCGCGGACATCTTTGCCGGTGAGATAAAGATGTGGAACGATGAGCGTTTGGCTGCTCTCAATCCCGATGTAAAGCTCCCGGAGGAGACTATCATCCCTGTATATCGTTCCGATGGTTCAGGTACAACATTCGTGTTCACTGATTATCTTACCAAGGTAAGTCCTATGTGGGCTTCAAAATATGGTGCCGGTAAATCGGTTGACTTTCCTGCCGGACAGGCTGCAAAGGGAAATCCCGGTGTGGCAGGTGTCATCAAACAGACAAAGAACTCAATAGGCTATGTAGGCTCGGAGTATGCTTTTGCACAGAAGATACCTTATGCATGTGTCGAGAATCAGAAAGGTGAGTTTGTTATGCCGTCATCAGCATCGATCTCGGCTGCCGCATCAGGTGAAATTCCAGCCGATACCCGTTGTTCAATAACAAATTCGGATGTTGCCGGTGCATACCCGATTTCAACCTTCACTTGGATGATAATATACAAGGAACAGAACTACTCTGACCGTACAAAGGAGCAGGCTTTGGCAACACTTGACCTCTTGGAGTACATCCTTTCGGACGAGGCGCAACAGATTACATCGGAGGTGCATTATGCTCCGCTACCGGCTAAAGCCAAGGAGTTGAGCCTTAAGAATCTGAAGACCGTGACATATGACGGAATCCCAATGTTGCAATAATAAAACGTTATGAGCGATAAGTTATACAAAATCCTATTGTTCGCAGCAGCATTGATAATGCCGATAGTGTGCGGGGGCGTAGTCTACGCCCTCGTCACTGACGCGTACGAGGCATTCGAGCATTTCGGGTTCTTTAAGTTCCTGACCTCTTCGGAGTGGAGTTACACGGAGGGAGCGGAACAGTACGGTGCACTGCCGTTCATTACAGGTACACTGATGACTACGTTGCTTGCCCTTTTGTTCTGTATCCCGTTTTCGCTGCCCGTAGCATTGTTTGTAGGTGAGTATTTCAAAGGGACACGTATTGCTGCCGTGTTGAGCACTGTAACGGACTTGTTGGCCGGTATTCCATCCATTATATATGGCTTATGGGGCTTCTACACTTTGCGCCCTCTGATTATGGCGCTCAATATTTCACCACAGGGTTCAGGCGTGCTTACAGCTTCGTTGGTGTTGGCCATTATGATTGTTCCTTACGCAGCCTCGCTGAGTGCCGAGTTTATAAAAATGGTGCCTAATGAGCTCAAAGAGGGTGCATACAGTCTTGGCGCTACTCATGCCGAGGTTATCCGTAAAGTGGTGTTCCCTGTTGCCGGCTCTGGTATCTTCTCTTCTTATATCCTGGCGATTGGCCGTGCATTGGGCGAGACAATGACTGTAACGATGTTGATAGGAAATACCAATAATATCCCCGATTCAATAACATCAACGGGTAACTCAATGGCATCAATCATTGCCAACCAGTTCGGTGAGGCCGATGACTTGAGACTCTCGTCACTGATTGCCATAGGTCTTATATTGTTCCTGATTACGGCATTCATCAATATGATAGGTAAAATAATGATTAAACGCGCAAGAATAGCATAACTATGGAAAAATTGAAAATCAGAAAACGTTTGGCAAAGGATAAAGCGTTGCTATGGGCCGTATGTTTGCTGGCAGCCCTTACTGCTGTCCCTCTGTTTGCCATTTTAGGAGAGGTGTTCCTGCGTGGTTACGACCAACTTTCGTGGTCATTCTTTACAGAGCCTACTCCAACAGCATACAAGGCGATGAAAGCAATTGAGGCCGGTGAACCTATCCCCGGCGGTATTGCAAACGGAATAGTAGGAACAATGCTGATGCTTGGCATGGCTGCGGTTGTAGCAATCCCGGTAGGCATCTTATGCGGTGCATTTCTGGCGGAGAATCCCAAAAGCAGATTTGCCCAGACGGTGAGTTATCTTACCGACCTGCTACAAGGAACACCTTCGGTCATTATCGGCATTGTTGTCTATATATGGGTTGTCGTTCCAATGAAAGGTTACTCGGCCATTGCAGGTAGCGTGGCACTATTTATCATGATGTTGCCGCTGATTATCCGTTCTACCGAAGAGACTTTGAAGATTCTGCCTGCATCGCTCAAGGAGGCGGGGCTGGCTCTCGGTGGAAACCGTGCCCGCGTAATGCTTAAGGTACAGCTTCCCGCTGCTTTCGGAGGTATCTTTACCGGCGTATTGTTGGCAATCTCGCGCGTAATTGGCGAAACGGCACCACTTATGTTCACCGCACTCGGCTGCTCATTCATACGCTTTGCGATCGACAAGCCGATATCGGCAGTTCCTCTGCTTATATGGGAGTTCTTCAATGACCCGAATCTTCAGGAGCTGATTTGGGGAGCATCACTCTTCTTGTTATTATTTGTTCTTACATTGAATCTTTTATCTAAGTATCTTGCAAAAAAATGGAACCAGTAAAACCTATACTTGAATTCAATAAGACTTGTGTATCATATACCAAGCAGACGATGGCTGTGAAGTATGTATCGGCTGCCATCGACAGAAATACGATAACCGCCATAATGGGTCCCTCTGGTTGTGGCAAAAGTACGTTGTTGCGTGCCGTTAACTTAATGCACAACCTCTATCCGAACATCCGTGTCGACGGTGAAATATTGTTGAATGGAGAAAATATCCTCTCAATGGAGCCTATTGATGTACGCCGCAGGGTAGGTATGGTCTTTCAGCGTCCTGCACCTTTCCCCACTATGAGTATCTATGACAATGTGCTTTCCGGGTATGCACTTAACGGCATCCGTCTGTCGAAAACAGAAAAGGATGAAACCGTCGAACGCTGCCTGAAGAGTGTTGCACTTTGGGATGAGGTTAAAGATGTGCTGAATAAGAAGGGTACATTTCTTTCCGGTGGCCAGCAACAGCGTCTTTGTATTGCCCGCGCATTGGCCATGAAACCCGATGTGCTGCTGATGGACGAACCGACCTCTGCTCTTGACCCGATAGCGACAGCGCACATCGAGGAGCTTATGTTGGAACTTCAAAAGGAGGTAACTATCCTTATTGTTACTCACAATATGGGCCAGGCAATGCGAATATCCTCAAAATCGATGTTCATGTATTTGGGTGAGTTGGTTGAGTATGGCGATACGGCCACATTGTTCTCCAATCCTTCGGACGAACGCACAAAGGCCTACCTGACAGGTAAAATAGGATAATGGCCGGATGCTTTCTCACGCGTAGCTGTGCATGCCGCCGAGGATGAAGTTGACGCCGAAGTAGGTGATGAGCACCGTCAGGAATGCTACAATGCAGTATATATGGAAAAACATCGGGCGACGCATTGCCTTTATCGAGCCGCTGTGCAGGGCGGCGCTGTATACAAGCATAGTGATGAGTGCCCACACCTCCTTTGGGTCCCATCCCCAATAGCGTCCCCATGATACGTTTGCCCATACGGCTCCGATGAATATTCCGGCAGTGAGCAGGAACACGGCAGGGTAGAGCATGAGGATGCTTGTTCTCTGCAGTTCGGCAATCTCCTCTTCTCTATTCTTGCGGGTTACCTTTATTGCTACTGCTGCAATGCCGTTGAGCATAGTAAATGCCAGTAGAGTGTATGAAATCATTATCACCACAACGTGTATGCTCAGCAGTGGTGACCGCAGTACAGGTGCAAGGGGTGCTATTTGCTCTGTACTGTCGCCAAAGGTTGATACAAGCAGGGCAAGGCCGCATACAATATATCCGAAAGGTAACATCTCCTTTACTCTATTGCCGGCTATGGGGGTCATCAGTATGCTGAGCCATGCCATAAAAACCATTGTTTCATAACCATTGGACAATGGTATATGTCCGCCTATGTGCCAGCGCAGGGCTATCTGCAACGACAGGTATGTGGCTGTTACCCAAGCTATAACCTTAATCCAGGAAGCAAGTATTTGCCGTGTTCTGTTCTCCTTTCTGTTTATGCAGAACAAAACAAAAAGTATTGTGCCTGTCGCAAGGCATGTTATTGCCAATGGACGATTGTTGCTCATGCTGTTGTAAAGAGCCTCGGCGCCGTAATTTGTCCCCAGCAAGGCAATTGTATTTCCCTTTGCGGGTATCTGCTGCGTATTTCTTGCACTAGATGTCGTTGAGACAAAGAGCATTAATAATATTATGGCAATATTCCTGCCTTTTCGTAATGCGGTACGGAAACGGCTGCCCGGCTGAACAAAAAACAGTATCATCGATAGCAACAGCAGCGAATATCCTGCGTATGTGATACCTATTCCCCACGGGTCGTATGAGATTGAGAGGAACGTTCCTTTCTCGTCATTGTCATATCCCGACTGGTAAAAGCGATAGCCTCGGTGCTTGAATATGTTGTTCATGGATACTGTTCCCTCAATTCGCTCATTGTCATATATTACAATGGTGCTCACAAAGTCCATGGGAGTATCTGTACCGGCATACCGTGTTACTTCAAAATCATGAAGTGAAATACTGAAAGGGAACTTTTCTATGCTGTCATTGTCAAGCACATATTGGTTGGTGTATTCACCCACCCGCAGGTGTGTCTGTCCTTGCTTGCCTGTCGTGTGTGTCACGAATGCGCCAAGGAGAATTACCGCGAATGCCAGATGCTGGCATAGTGTAACCGGCTGTCGCTGAAGTTTGTGCTGCAGGATATAAACAATGGCAGAGAGTGTTGCAACGCTCCACAGTGCAATCATCCAATCGGCACGGTAGATATTCTGCAATGCGTACTCTGTGCCATGAATCTTTTCCATTATGGTAGCAACCATGAGAATGGCAGTTATCAGGGCAAACAGACCTATTGACAGGTGTTTGAACAGTTTATCGTGTTTCATTATATATTTGCTGGTGCGCAAATATAGTTACAAAGCTGCAAAAAATAATAAACAGCTTCTTATATTTCTCGCTTGTTTGTTTGTATCTTCACTTTCAGTGCACATACATTCGCACTCGCTGTGAAAAATATTCAAGCAAGCTTGATATTTGCTTTATGCGAAGTTTAGCTGCGCTCGTTGCGTGTGAAAATAAATTTTCACCCATTCGCTTGCACAACTTTCTCGCTCGTTTGTTTGTATCTTCACTTTCAGTGCACATACATCTGCACTCGCTGTGAAAAATATTCAAGCAAGCTTGATATTTCTCGCTCGTTTGTTTGTATCTTCGCAAAACAATATTGCAAATTGTATGAAAAAGATACTTGTAATCAACGGCCCTAACCTCAATCTCTTGGGGTTGCGTGAGCCGGCTCTTTATGGCGCGAAGAACTTCAAGGCGCTTGAAGAGTTCATCCTATCTGTAGCCGGGGAACTCTCTCTTGATGTTGAGCTCTTCCAGTCGAACCATGAGGGTGCTATTGTTGATAAAATCCAGGCAGCTTACGGTGTGTTTGACGCTATCCTCATAAACCCTGCAGCATATACCCACACGAGTGTGGCAATCCTTGATGCGCTCAAGGCGGTGGCTCTGCCTACGGTGGAGGTTCACCTCACCGACATATCAACCCGTGAGGAGTTCCGCCGTTTCTCATTCGTGTCGCTCCATGCCCAGAAGACTATCTGCGGCAAGGGCTTCGACGGTTATAAAGAGGGGCTTGAATATCTTGCAGCACTATGAAATTCTTTTGTACTGCGCAGGTAAAGGAACTCGATGCCTACACCATTGAGCATGAGCCCATCGCTTCCGTTGACCTTATGGAACGGGCTGCTCGTGCGCTCACCGCAGCTGTTCTTGAGCGTTATTCCGGTAGTGGCTTTGCTGTGTTTGCCGGCTCGGGGAACAATGGAGGTGACGGTCTTGCCATGGCGCGTATGCTTGCTGCGGAGGGGCACAGTGTTGCAGTTTGGATTATAAACCCTAAAGGTAAACTCTCACCTGATTGTGCAGTGAACCTTGAACGCCTGAAGAATACAACTGTGTCAGTTGTTGAGGTGAAAGATGTCTTTTCAATGCCTGTGCTCGATAAGGACACTGTAATAATTGATGCGCTCTTCGGTAGCGGCCTCAACAAGCATGTCTCGGGTTCTGTCTTTGCCGATGTAATCAATGGAATCAATACTTCGGGCTGCCGTGTGGTGGCTGTGGATATGCCGTCCGGCTTGTTGGGCGAGGATAATCATCCGCTTACCGGTGTTGTGGTTTCTGCAACAGATACACTGACGCTGCACTTTCCCAAGCTCTCGTTGCTGATGCCCGAGAATGCTCCGTTTGTGGGCAATATCTCAATCCTTGACATCGGGCTCTCACAGGAGTGGATAGAAAGGGAGTCCTCACCCCTGCATTTTACTGATGAAAAGGAGATAAAGGCACTGTTGAGGCCTCGTACAAAGCATGCGCATAAGGGAAACTTCGGACGTGCGTTGCTTGTCGCCGGCTCAAGAGGAATGGCCGGAGCCTCGGTGCTTGCTGCCCGTGCAGCTTTACGCTCGGGTGTGGGGCTGCTCACTGTTCATGTGCCTGCTTGCAACAATCCTATTGTGCAGGTGGCTGTTCCCGAGGCAATGACAAGCATTGACAGCAACAACTGTTGTTTCAGTGACCAGGTTGATTCGTCAAAATATAATGCCGTTGCTGTAGGTCCCGGGTTAGGTCAGTGCAAGGAGAGTGAGGAGGCATTGTATAATCTTATAAAGAACAGTTCCGCTCCGCTGGTGCTTGATGCCGATGCGCTGAATATCCTTTCGCGCAACAAGGAGTGGCTGTCACTCCTGCCAAAAGGCAGTCTTCTTACTCCGCATCCGGGAGAGGCAGAGCGTCTTTTCGGCAAGTTTGCCGATAGATACGCAACCATTTGCGCAGTGCGTGGAGTTGCACGCAAATATAGCATCGTTGTTCTTCTGAAGGGTGCATATACCACAATTGTTGCTCCTGACGGTAATCTCTATTTCAACAGCACCGGCAACCCGGGTATGGCAACCGGCGGTAGCGGCGATGTGCTTACAGGCATTGTCCTCGCGCTCCGTGCGCAGGGGTACAATAGTGTCGATGCCGCGCGTATAGCAGCTTATATACACGGCCTTGCAGGTGACCTTGCTGTGGCCGAAATTGGTGAGACTGCTCTTGTAGCAGGCGATATCGTCAATTATCTGCCAAAGGCATGGCTGTCATTAGGGAAAGGAGGCCTGCGATGAGAGTGCCACAGTTCTTGCGCGACTGGTCACTGCCCATTGCAATGGTGGGCGGAGCCGCGGCTTACTTCATATATAAGGCTCTCCCGTTGCCCGAAGGTACAAATGATATTGTCTCCTCTGTTGTCTCAGTGGTTCAGCCGGGGCTTATTTTCGCCATGCTCTTTGTCACCTTCTGTAAGGTACGTGTAAAGGAACTGAGACCCTCGCGTTGGCATCTATGGCTGTTGGCGCTGCAGCTTCTGCCGTTCATGGCACTGTCGCTTGTTATAACCCTCTTTCACGGAATACCGTTCGGAGTAAAGGTGCTTCTTGAGACAGCGATGCTCTGCCTTATATGCCCGACGGCAACAGCTGCAGCTGTCATAACCGCAAAGTTGGGCGGGAACTCAGCGTCGCTCATCTCCTACACTATGCAGATAAACATCGCAGTCGCAGTTGTCGCTCCGCTTTTCCTTGCATTCTCGCACCCTGTCGAGGGGATGTCTTTGAGTGGTTCGTTCTTTGTAATTATCGCCAAGGTGTTTCCGTTGCTGCTCCTTCCGCTGCTCTTCGCCTCGCTGGCGCGCAGGTTCGCCCCAGGCCTGCATGGCTGGCTTGTGACAAAAGGACGTAACCTGCCGTTCCTGCTGTGGCTTGTCTCTCTGTCGCTTGCCATTGCTGTGACGACAAGGGCGATAGTCCACGCGCGTCTCTCGCTGCTTGTCATGGCCGGGATAGGCGTGGTCTCCCTCGTCTGCTGTCTGTTGCAGTTCTATGCAGGGCGCCGAATAGGTGCGCGCTACGGTGAGGTGGTCACAGGAGGACAGGCTTTAGGACAAAAGAACACTGTCTTTGCAATATGGTTCGCCTATACGTTCATGACACCCGTGACTGCCATCGCCGGCGGTTTCTACTCGGTGTGGCATAATCTTGTAAATACTTTTCAGCTGTATAAAAAGAACCGTCTGACAGATAAGGACCTGTAAAACAATAGAAAAATGGAAAGCTTGAAGAAACTATCAGTCCTTTTGCTGCTGTTGTGCAGTACCGTTGCTGCAGCTCATGATTTTGAGGTAGATGGCATTTACTACAATATAACCGATGAAACTGCAAAGACCGTGGAGGTGACATATAAAGGGGCATACAGTAACGAGTATTATTATGAATATTCCGGTAAGGTCACAATCCCCTCGGCGGTTACATATAATGGAGTGACATACGATGTGACGCGTATTGGCGATGAGGCTTTTCTCAACTGCACATGGTTGGACGAGGTCGTTATCCCCAAAAGTGTGAGAGTCATAGGCAAGGATGTGTTCAAGGAGTCGAATAACGTTAGCAAGATACATATTGATGAACTTGCGGCGTGGTGTGGTATTGAGTTCGACAATGTCGTTGAGACTCCTCTGGGTCGTGGATATAGTCTCTATGTGAAAGGTGAATTGGTGACGGACCTTGTAATTCCTGATGCGGTTACCGTTATCAATCCTTTTGCGTTCAGCGGCTGTCTGGGGCTCAAGAGCATTGAATTTCCGGTGAATGTCACAAGCATCGGGAAAAGCGCTTTTGAACTTTGTCAAGAGCTCAAGAACGTCATAATTCCAGGCAATGTAAAGAGCGTAGGCGGTCACTCATTCAGCTATTGCACGGCGTTGACGGGTGTTACGTTTGAAGAAGGTGTTGCCGAGGTTGGAGACAATGCATTCTTTGGATGTTCGGCGCTGGATAGCGTAACAATCTCTGCAAGCGTTGTAAGTATAGGTGACGGTGCTTTCTCAAATTGCGATGGAATAGGTGCGGTATATTCACTTGCAACGGTTCCTCCTACGACTACTCCGCACTGTTTTACCGGCAGCTATGATACGGCAATACTGTATGTACCCGCAGGGGCGCTGGAAACTTATCGTTCTGCAATGGGTTGGGAGAATTTTACAAATATAGTGGAAATGCCAGTAACGGGCATTGATGATGTGAAGGGTGAAAGCAAAAACATGGAAACTGTTTACGACTTGCAGGGAAGAGAGGTGAGAACCTTTGATAAAGGTGTATATATTATCAACGGCAAAAAGGTCTTTGTAAAGTAAAACCATAAGCAAATAGACAATAAACATAGCTTGCACCGCCCAATTGGGCGGTGCAAGCTATGTTATTATGAAGTATCTTATCTTCTGATAAGTCTGAAGTTCTTGAAGTATACCTTCTGCTCAGCGCCGCTCTTGTTTGTGATGCGGAGCTTTGTCGCAGTCTGGCCACCGAGCTCATTGCCTGTGTGGATAACGGGGTCGGTGTCTTTGTAGTGCATGATAGGAATCTCCTTCCAGGCACCGCCAACATAGATTTCAAGGCAGAAGTGCTTTGCAACATCGTTTACGCCAAAGTTGAAATCAAGGCCCTGGAATGTGATGGTTGTCTCTGTCTCAAGCAACAGCTCGCCGCCTGCCTGCCAGTTTATGACCTCATTTGAGGGGTTAATCTCAATCACGTCGCCGTTGAGCTTCACCGGGAGCAGTGCAAGCTGTGTAACGGTTGAACTGAGCTTGTATGGGTTGTACTCGGCTGTTGTGTTGAGCTCAGTGCCATGAGTAGCATTGTACTTCTCTGTAGCCAGTGTGAAGAGCTTGTTGAGGGTCGGCAACATTACCTTTGTACCCACCTTTGTACCAATCTGGTATGGGTGGCGCATTGCGCTGTTGTTCTCAAGGTCGAACATCTGCTTCTGCAGTGAACGTGCCTGCTGATAGAGATTCTCGAAGTTGATGAACTGGCTTGTCGTATTGCTGTTATCGGTTGTCTCGGCAAGCATATTCATGAGTGCAACAGCGCGGCCGTATGCTGCGAGGTTCTTGCACTGGAGAACCCATGGACGGATCTCGTGGATAAGTTGTGGGTTGCCCTTCTCGTTGAGCAGAATGTCGCAGGCCATCTCAAGCTCGTTGCATGTAACGTTCAGCATTGCTGTTGCAAACATGTCGCCCTGCAGCACTTTCTCTACGATATCCTTCAGCTCGTCACCCTCTTCGCGGCGGAAACCATGGCCGTTGGGGCCGAGGTCCTTGTTGTAGAGAGCGAATGTGCGCAGTGCCTGTGGGTTGCTCGGAAGGATGTCCTTGATGCTTTTCTCCCAGTTGCTCTTGTAGTCATATGCCTCCATGTTCCAGCAGTAGTCAGCGATGCCGTATAGAGAAATCTTTGATGTCTCGGCATACTCCATAGGGTTGCTTACGAAACCTGATACGTCACCGGCGATGTCAAGACCGTTGCCGTATGCAGGGCCCATGAGGATGTGGTCGCGTACGAAGTCATTCACAGGGAAGTTCAACCATATATAACCCTTGCGCTGGATGCGCTCGTTGATCCACTCCATTGTAGGCTTGTCGATGCAGGCTACGACAGAGTTACCGGTCCACATAACCTCGATACCCTCGTTGAGCTCCTTGCCCAACGTGCGCAGATAACCTTTCTCCTCGTTTGCCCAACTCTTGTTGTACTCTGTGGGGCAGAGGATAAGTGGAGCAACATCTTTCTTTGCCTTTACAAAATTGTCATCAACATAGTTGAGCAGGGCTGCCTGCTTGTCGGCCTTTGTACCCTCGCCCCAGATATCGTCGAAGAACACTGCAAAAGAGCGTACGCCAAGCTGGTACATTACCTCGAACTTTGCGATGAGCTTGTCACGGTCCTCATCGTTCCACTTGATGTCAACGCCCGGGTGGATAGCCCAATAGAAGTTCACGCCGTTCTTCTTGGCAACCTCAACGAGCTCGGCAATGCGGTTTGCCTCAACCTCGGGATATGGCTCACGCCACTTGTCGCGGTGCCAGGGATCATCCTTCGGACCGTAGATGTATACGTTCATCTTGTTGCGGCCATAGAACTCAAGCTGGCTCTTGCGTGCCTCGTGGCTCCATGGAGTTCCGTAGAAGCCCTCGACTGTTCCACGGAAAGGAACGTCTGGCCAGTCGGTGATTGTGCAGGCCTCGAGCTTGCCTTCACCCATCATGCCAAGTAGAGTCTGTATACCATAGAAGAGTCCCTTCTCGTCATTACCGGCAATGACAACCTCCTTGTCAGTTACCTTCAGGAAATAACCCTCGGCTTTTGCGGGGATATTCTTCTTGTACTTGCTTACTTTGCCGTCGCCACGTACACCGATGGTAATCTTGAAGTCGGCTTTGTTTACTATCTCGGGCGATGCTGTAAGTAAAGCATCGTAGACATAGCCCGACATGCGTTTCTTGTCGGCATTGATTTTCCACTGTGCTGGAGCCTCAAAAAGGGCTTCGCTTGTTGTGACCTCCTGCGGAACCGGGTTTACAAGGCTCACCTGTGCGGTAGCACCCAATCCGGCCATAAGCATAAGGCCTAATGTCAGAATCTTTTTGTTCATCATATTATGGTTTAGAAATTATACTTCAGCATTGTGCAGATGCGGTAATTTGTCACGTTGTGAGTGTCACTTACCTTGTAGCGGCTGTCGGGTGTTCCGTATGCCACTGTTGTGGCGTCGAGCTCGATACCGATTGACATCGCATTGTGTGTGTAGAGCACACTGGGGGCAACTCGCCACATACGGTCCATATTCTTCTCACCGCGCATGTAGATAGGGCCTACAATGTCGTCGTTGCAGCCGAGGTTCTTTGTATAACCCCAGAACCAGCACCATGTGAGATTACCCTTCTTGAGCTGCTCTTTCTTGGTTATGTCGAACCAGCCGCCGATGCTGTTAAGTGTACCGTACTTCTGCTCGCCGTTGTCATAGATCTCGGTAACGCCATAACCGCTTATCATGCTCAGATGTGATGCGTTCTGTGCGTAAGTGACGCGGCCCTTGAAGCCCCAGTCACCTTTCTTGTACGATGCAAAGATGTTCGGAGTTATACCAACAGCAAGGTCCTCCTTGCATTTGTATGTATTTGTAATCTGCTCCCCGTTCTCTCCTGTGGTAGTATGTGTGTAGCTCTGACGTGGCTTGATAGCCAAAAGGTCAACACCTGCACCAATCATGAAACCGCCGTTCTTGTACATTGCCTGGAAATAGAGCTCGGGAACCACTGCGTTGCGTGCGTAGTTGAACGATGAACCGTCAGGGCCGTTTGATGTGTACTGGTACTGATAGAGTGCTGTTGCAGTCAGGGTGAATCCCTTGTTCTTGTAATCGTATCTCAACTGTGGAGAGCGGCTGAACGGTGTGAACGGTGCACCTGTCTCAAGTGAGAATACGTCGGGCATCATGTCGCCCATGATAGGGTGCCAAGCCTGACCTACAAGAATGGAGCTCTTTTCCCATTCCATCTTTGCGTATGCCTGGCGTATGCGGAGTACAGTGTTGCTGGTGCCGAATCCGGCGAAGTCCGACTCAATCTTTGCAGATGTCTTTGCGCCCAGGAACTCAGGACCTGTTATGTTCAAACCCAAACGCGTGGTGATACTCAAGAGCATCATGTTGGGCTGCTCGTTGATGTCGTTGCCGTTCGCGTCAAGTTTCTCGTCTTTTGGCATGTAATAGAACTGCTCGCTGTTCGAGGTAAGGCTCTCGCGTGTGTCAAAGCATGCGTAGTTGCGGATAAAACCGTAGAGTTTCACGCTTGGCTTCTCCTGTGCCTTTGCACCGCCGATGAACATAGCCATCAACGCTGCCATAAATAGTGTTTTTTTCATATTTGTGTTTGTGTTGATTTTTTATCCGAAATATCCTGTTCTGCCTACTGTTATTATCAGTATGTAACCAATGACAAGTGATATGATTCCAATTGCCAATCCTGTCACGAACATCTGTTTTGTCTTTATGAGACCGGTAGAGTAGGCGATTGCGTTAGGAGGTGTGCTGATAGGCAGTGACATTGCGAACGATGCCGCCATCGCTACACCCGCAAGCAGTGTTCCTATGCCACCGTACTCTCCCAACGGACCTTCGATACCCTTGCCCACGGCTACCATGATTGGCACCATCAGGGCAGTTGCAGCCGAGTTTGAGATGAACTGTGACAGCAACCAGCAGATGAGTCCTCCTCCCAGAAGAACAATGATTGCAGGCCAGCTGTCAAACGGAATGGCCTGTACAAGGTTGTCGGCAAGTCCTGTCTTTGACATACCCTCACCAAGTGCGAAACCTCCGGCAACCATCCACAGACAAGCCCAGTCGATATCCTTGAGGTCGCTTGACTTGATGATTCGTGTTATGGCAAAGACTCCTATGGGGAACAGTGCCACGACATACGAGTTTATACCTGTCACCTTCTCGAACATCCAGAGCAGGATTGTTACCGCCAGTGTCCCGTATATAACGTATGTGCGCCAGCCTTTCTTTGCTCCACCGACAATGTGCATGTTCACTTTCTTTGCGGTGAAAGGGTATGAAAAACGCAATATTACCCAAGAAATCACAAGAATGGCAAGCATCAACGGTGTCATCACCATCATCCACTCGCCGAAGTCAACACCCAGTCCAAGCTCACCGTTGATGTACTGCAAGGCAATACCGTTAGGAGGTGTTCCGATAGGTGTTGCAAGTCCGCCGATGTTGGCTCCGATGGGTATTGCAAGTGCAAGGGCTGCCGTGCCCTTCTCTGTCGGTGGCAACTGGCGCAGAACGGGTGCAAGGAACGTAAGCATCATGGCTGCAGTGGCTGTGTTGCTCACGAACATCGAGAATACCGCCGTTACAAGCATGAAACCGAAGAGTACCACGCTTGGCTTTGAACCGAACGGTTTTAGCATGGCACGTGCCATACTCACGTCGACACCGCTTTTCGATGCCACAAGAGCCAGGATGAATCCACCCATGAACAGCATTACCGTTGGATTGGCAAAAGTGTACATAATTGTCTTGTAGCTCATCAGCTCACTCTTGTCGTATCCGCTTATCAGTGGGGTGATGGCGCTGTCCGATACCGTCAACAGCATTATTACAATGATCAGCAGAGATGTTGTCCAGGCCGGAACGGCCTCCACAATCCACATGCAGGCAGCCCATACGAATATTGCAATCACGCGCTGCTGTATCGGGTTAAGCCCGGGGACTCCGAACATCTCGGTAGGCAACATTGCTATAACAAGTGCAACTATCGATATGAGTCCGACTTTTATGTAACGGTTATAACGGCGCAGGAAGCGCCATATTTTATCAACTGTAGTACGCTGTTCCATAAAAATTAAAAGATATTTTCCCAATTTATTGTATCAGGTGCTAATTTACTCTAAACTATTCAAACAATCAAAAAGTAAGGCGGTTTATTATATATAATTATCAATTATTTTATTGATTATATGTATCAAGAGTACAATAATTGCCGTGCGATGCTGTATGTTTAGTTTTTTTAATGATTATATTAGGCATTTTCGGTACAATTATACTTATCTTTGCTGTATAAACAACAGGGAAACTATGGCAACAATACATTTGACAAAAGAGCAATTCCTCAAGAGAATTGCCGATTATGAAAAGAACCCCGGAGGGTTCGAGTTTTTGGGCGAAAGGCCTGCGTTGATAGATTTCTATGCCGACTGGTGCGGCCCGTGCAAGATGCTTGCGCCCGTGCTTGAAACGGTGTCGGAGAAATTCAACGGCAGGGTTGATATTTACAAGGTGAATGTGGACCAGGAGGAGGAACTCGCCTCGCTGTTCAATGTCCGTTCCATTCCTACATTGCTCTTTATCCCAATGGACGGAGAATTGAAAATCACCCAGGGTGCAGTGGGGCAACCGCAACTGGAGGAGGCAATAAACAGATATTTGTTGTAAGAACATTTTACAATAATCAAGGGTGGTCTAAAGGCCACCCTTGATTTGTAGTTATTTCCAGATGTTCCAATTATACTCACTCTCCACGGTGTTCTCAATTTCGTCGGGAAGCATATGGAAGAAGTCTATTCCGGTAATATGTTCAATACTGTCAATACTTACTGCATAGCTACTCAACTTTTTCTTTCCGGCCTTGTTCTCGCAATAGAATCCAATCCCTTTGTAGCCGCAGTCATTTATCAGAAGCACCTTATAGAATCCATTAGGAATCAAAACCTTGTTCTTGCCTATTTTACCAAGCCCTTTTTCTTTTGTAAATACAGGACCTGTGACAACCAGTACATTCTTGTGTTTAACGGCGGCGTCGCGGGTGAGTTCTTCTATCGATTTCCACACTCCGCGGTTCAGGTTGTTGTTCTGCGGTGAAATGTTCGAAAGATAAAAACTCTCTTCCATAGCCTCCTTGCTCCACTTCATGTCAGCGGCAGGAGCAAGGTGTCCCCTGTCCCAGCCACAGTTCTTGTAGTCCTCATCGGTTGCCTGTGCTCCCTTGAGATCGGGGTCTGGGATAAAGTCTCCGTTTCGCGGTTCTTTCCCATCAACCTCTTCAGCAGTCAGTTCGTATGCAACCCAATTGGGATTCCTGCGTTTCCTGTTGTATGACACGGTGTAGCCTGTATGCTCAATGACTTGGCTAACTATGGCTTTGTCAAGCTTCGGAATAGCAAGTTCAATGGAAAGCTCGCCGGTCGGTTCTGCTGTTGTGGAATGATTCTCGTTCTTCTTTGTCAGGCAGCCGACGATCAATGCAATCACAACAACCAACAAGAACCTGTAGAGTCGGTCCTTGCTGATGTCTTTCTTTTTCTTCTTCTTTCTTCTTGCTGCCATCCCTTTCCTGAATTATGCCCTTTTGAGTTTACCGTCCTTTAGTACAACCTTGTAGCTCTTGCCTTTCTTTGTGCCGAAAGAGAGTGTCTCATTGCCGTAACGCAGGTTACAGCGCTCACCGCTCTTCGATTTCACCACAACCTCGGCGAGCTTGCCCTCTTTCCAGGTGATGTCAACGTCAAATCCGCCCTTTGCGCAGATACCCTTCACTGTACCCTCTTCCCATGCGTCGGGGAGTGCAGGCAGCAGGTGTATGAAGCCCATGTGGCTCTGCATAAGCATCTCTGTGATACCGGCCGTGCCTCCGAAATTGCCGTCAAT
>CALCEC010000031.1 GCA_937900095.1 uncultured Bacteroidales bacterium
TTGTTTAATTAATAGATTAATAATTACAATCAAGGCGAAGCCTTCCGAAATTGTGAATTATGCATTGTGAATTGTGCATTCAAGAATTATTGCTTAAAGAACTCGCAGAATGCTCTGTAAGCCATATAAACGTCGAGCTTTGAAACTACTTCGTATGGAGCGTGCATTGAAAGTACTGGAACGCCTAAGTCAACAACGTCAACGTCGAGAGAAGCGATGTATTTTGCAACTGTTCCGCCACCACCAGCGTCAACTTTACCGAGTTCACCGATTTGCCATACAACGTTTGCTTTTTCTAACATACCACGGATTTTGCCCATATATTCAGCACTTGCATCACTTGTGCCAGATTTACCACGAGCGCCTGTGTATTTTGTAATAACAACACCCTTGTTGATTTCTGAACAGTTATTCTTTTCAAATACGTCGCAGAATGTTGGGTCGAGTGCTGAGTTAACGTCAGCAGAGAGACATTCACTCTTTGCTAAAATATCGTAGCCCTGAACACCTTCAATTTCACCTAATTTATAAATGAAGTTTTCAAGGTAGTCTGAATTAAGACCTGTGTTACCATCTGAACCAGTTTCTTCTTTATCAGCAAGAACAGTTACTGTTGTGTAGTTTGGCTTTTCAACTGCCAATGAAGCCATAACTGCTGGGTAAGCACAAACTCTGTCGTCGTGGCCGTAAGCACCGATGAGGCTGCGGTCAAGGCCGACCCTTACTTCGTGAACGACGAGACACACGTGACCCTTGTACCCTCTGTTGATGATTTGCTTGATATGGGCCACGGAGTGAACCTTACCCGCAAGGGTGTGTCGGGAGTGACACAGAACCAGCTTTTCGAGTTCAATATGCGTATAAATAACCCTGCTCTTACAGCCCAGGTGCTTGTATGTTGCGCACGCGCTACCATGCGTCAGCGCCCCGGCTGCTATACAATGATTGAGATTCCGCTTATTGACTTGCTCTACGGCGACAGAGAACAGCATATTGCTCATCTTGTGTGATGAATTTCAATGATTCTTATCAAATTAATAATCCAGAATTCAATTATTATTTAATCTATAAGAACTCTGTAGATAAGCCAGATGCCGTGATAGTCCGCGGTGTCTGGCTTGTTTGTTGAAGGAAATTGCTCTAAAATAGCATAAAACTAAACAGCTAGCTAAAAGGAGTTTAATCCCTATTGATATCTCCAAAATCTGGAGATAATGTAAAAAAGTGGCTTCTACATATAAATGTATAGGATTTATTTGTATTTTTGTGCCGCAAAGAGTCTTGTTAGGTTCTTTGTGGACATTTTTGAAAGTAAGGTAGTGCCTCACAACTCGTTGAAATCGCCAATCTCACAATAGTATATACACGAGGCACGGAACAGCTCATAAGTGGGCTGTCTTTCCGTGTGTGTATATAGGGTGTTTGGCGATGCCCACGAGTGACGCGTGGAAAGCAGTCCACTTTTCATATGTCATTACATAATTTGAATCACTCGTAAATATCGCCAATATGAAAAAAGTATTCAAAAAAAGAGTTAGTGCATGGATTCTATGCGCTTCTGTGTTTGTTAATGTTAGTTTATTAGGAGTTGCGGCCTTTTATGAATTCAGAACCCATGAAGTTCAAATTATTTTAAGTGATTTGGGCCTGTGTAATATTGAAGATAGATTAAGGCCTAACTTTTGGTGCATACAAGGTTGGACATCTTGTGTCAGGAAATTGAATTACAAAGCAGATATTGCTTTTATGGGTAATTCTATAACGGCTGGAAGCGATTTCCAAAGGTACTTTATTGATAAGAAAATCATTGAATTCGGTTATTCTGGTGATAGAATTGATGGTATGCAAAGAAGAGTCGGAATGCT
The DNA here is from genome assembly GCA_937900095.1 of uncultured Bacteroidales bacterium. Taxonomy (GTDB): domain Bacteria; phylum Bacteroidota; class Bacteroidia; order Bacteroidales; family Bacteroidaceae; genus HGM04593. The sequence goes on from CALCEC010000031.1 coordinate 1,866, forward strand.
TCAATCTGTGAATCCTGAAAAAATTTTTATTATGGGAGGTATCAATGATCTTCATCGCTCTTCACCCGAAACAGTGGCGAAACGCATGGAGTCGTTGATTGTATGCATTCAGGACTCCCTTCCTCAAACAAAGATCTACGTTCAAAGCATTCTTCCTGTTAATCGTAATAAGGAAAATTCGTATGCTACAAATGAGATAATCAGAGAAACTAATGGGATTATAGAGAGAATTGCGAAAGAACACGGTTGTAACTTTATTGATCTTTATAGCGTTTATATTGAGAACGGAGCATTACCGGACTCTTTATCAAATGACGGGGTTCACTTAAAAAAAGAAGCGTATGGTAGGTGGGCAAATGTCATTAAACCATACATATATGAGTAACATAAAGGTAAAGTCAAAAGAGATTGAAAAGCCTTGAATATCTTTGCCCGTCTTTTGTTTGTGGCAGATTGTATAGGATTTCAATGAGATGGGCAGATAGCTGTTTATAGTTAAAAAAGAGAAATGGTCTGCAACTTATGGTAGTCTGTTGCTCTTTTTTGCTATCTTTGCGGCTTATTGTGAAAATTGCTGACGATGTCGTCTTCGCGCCGTCTATGAAAATTAAGAGAATCTGTTATGAATGAACAGAAAAGGGCCTCGTTCGGAGGCAAATTAAGTGTAATATTGGTAGCTGCCGGTAGTGCCATAGGCCTTGGGGCGTTGTGGCGTTTTCCGTATATCGCAGGCAAACACGGTGGAGCAGCTTTCCTTCTGGTATTCCTGTTGAGTATATTCGTGGTAGGTATTCCTGCGATGCTTGCCGAGTTTGCAGTGGGTCGCCGCACAAAGAAGAACGCGGTGGGCGCTTTCCGTACCCTTTCAAAGCGTTGGAGCTGGTTGGGATATAGTGGCGTCCTGGGTGCATTGCTGATATCTGGCTACTACTACCTTATCGCAGGTTGGTCACTACAGTACTTTGCGGATTCTGTCACGGGTGGAATGTTCAATTCTTCCCTTTCCTTCAAGGAACAGTTCGACCTGTTCCAGGCTTCGTGGAAGCCGCTATTATGGGGTGTCGTCTTCATACTTATGACACATTTCATTGTGGCGCGTGGCGTGGAGAAGGGAATAGAAAAGGCCTCCAAGGTGATGATGCCTATGCTTTTTGTCATTCTGGTAATAATGGCGGTAAGGGTGGCGTTCATGCCCGGTGCAGCCGAGGGATATAAGTTCTTCCTCTCTTGCGATTTTGCCGAGGCATTCAAGGCCGAGACCATTATGATGGCGATAGGTCAGGCGTTTTTCTCGCTGTCGGTGGGAATGGGATGTATGGTTACATACGCTTCATATTTCAAGCAGGACAACAATATGGTCTCAACATCGTTCAATGTGTCTATCCTGACTCTGCTTGTATCTATGCTTGCAGGTCTTGTCATCTTCCCGGCGGTGTTCAGTGCAGGCTTGCAACCGACAGAAGGACCGGCTCTTGTGTTTGTGACACTGCCTGAGATATTCAAGGGGATGCCGTTGGCATCAGTGTGGTCGGCAATCTTCTTCCTGCTTGTGATACTTGCATCGCTCACATCTACAATATCGTTCCATGAGGTGCTTACGGCTTATGTGGCAGAGGAGTTCGGTCTCACACGCTCAAAAGCTGCCATGACGACTACAGTGGTGTCAATATTGTTGAGCACTGTAACCTTCTTATCACTTTTCGGAGTTGATTTCTTCAATATTTTCGATTATGTTACAGCCAACGTCCTTATGCCGTTGGGTGCAATGTTTACCTGTATAATGGTAATGTGGTTTATGAAGAAGGAATTCATGAAAGAGGAACTGACAAACTATGGTCTATGCAACCGCAGGTTGGCACCTGTCATCCTGTTGATGCTGCGTTTCATTACTCCGGTACTCATATTATATATATTCATAAAGAATTTTATATAAGTCCTTGATAAAGCATTGGCGGGCGACCATTCGTTCGCCCGCCAATGCTTTATCAAAGAGGTTGTCAATCGCTGTAATATACTCTCTTGATTCTGTTCGATACGGATGTCAGGATCTCGTATGGTATTGTCTCCAGCCATTCGGCAAGTTGTGCTACAGGCAGTGTGGGACCGAAAATCTCTACAGTGTCGCCTTCTTTGCAGTCTATTCCCGTGACATCTATCATACATACATCCATGCAGATGTTCCCTACGTACGGTGCCTTCTGTCCGTTGACAATGCAGAAGCCTCTGCCGTTGCCCAACTTGCGGTTCAGTCCGTCGGCGTATCCTATAGGTACGGCTGCAATGCGGGAATCGCGTGTGAGTTTCCCTCTACGGCTGTAGCCTACCGTCTCGTCAGCCGGGACATCACGTATCTGCAGTATAATGCTCTTTAGGGTGGAGATGGGGTGCAATGTCATGTCTTCTTCAATCGGTGAGATACCGTAAAGTCCGATACCGAGCCTTACCATCTCATACTGTGCATTTCTGAACCTCTCGGCTCCGGCACTGTTACAGATGTGGCGCAATATCTTGTGGCTGTATATGGATTGAAGTGTAGAGGCGGCTTCCTCAAAAATTTCTGTCTGTCTTTTGGAGAAGTAGTCGAACTCTGTTGAGTCACTGCCGGCATAGTGTGAGAATACCGAACGTGGGGTAAGGGCATTCTGCCTTTTGAGAACCTCTACAAGCTCGGTAACTTCGGTTGGCATAAAGCCCAGACGGTGCATACCTGTGTCTATCTTGATATGTACCGGATAGTCAGTAATCCCCTCGTTATTGGCGGCCTGTATCAACGACTTGAGCATGCCGAAGCTGTATACCTCAGGCTCCAGCTTGTTGTCGAACAATGTACGGTATGAGCTGGGCTCGGGATTCATGACTATTATTCCACACTCTATACCTTCTTTCCGCAATTCAGCGCCCTCGTCGGCAACGGCAACGGCAAGGTAATCTACATTGCACTCCTGTAGTGTCCTGCCAATCTCCAGTGCACCTGCTCCGTAGGCATCCGCTTTTACCATGCATATACTTTTTGTGCCGTTCTCAAGGCTGTTGCGGTAACGGTTGAGGTTGTCGCGTAATGCACTGAGGTTGACCTCCAGGATTGTCTGGTGTACCTTTTTCTCAAGGGTCTCCGATATGTCCTCAAAATGGAACGAACGTGATCCTTTGAGCAGGATGCACTCGTTTTCAAGCTTGCGTATGATTGACGATGCCATAAGTTCTTCAGTACTGTTGAAAAAATGGCAGTTTATATCAGAACCGTCAAATATCTCTTTTTGGGAAGAGATGTCTTTTCCCACTCCTATGAACCTATCTATATTGCGCTTCTCAATGTAGCTGAGTACTGTGCTGTAAAGTGAACGTGGATTCTCGCCTGTCTGCTTTATGTCGCCCAATATCAATGTGCGCTTCAGGTGGGGCATAGTGATGCAGCGCCTTTCCATGAAATCGAGCGCGATGCATAATGACGTGCTGTCGGAATTGTAGCTGTCGTTGATTATAAGGCAACCGCGTTTGCCTTCTTTTACTTCGAGCCTCATGGCTATCGGTTCCAACTGCATCATGCGCTCTGCAATGACTTCGGGCGGAACCAATAGATAGAGCGCTGCAGCCAAGCAGTTGATAGCATCCTCTATTGATGCGTCATCGATGAATGGGATTTGAAATTTGTTCTCCAGTGTCAGGTACTGGTAGCATACAGTTGTGCGGTTCTCTCCTTTCTCTATTGACTTTATGTACAATGGACGTTCAGGGTCCTTGCATGACCAGGCAATCTCGCGTGATGGCAGGAGTTGCTGTGTTATGGTGTCGGACAACAATCTGTTGTCGGCATTGTATATTATGACATCGCACTCCTTGAATAGCGACAGCTTTTCTTCGCACTTCTCCTTGATGGTGCAGAAGTTCTCCTGATGTGCGCTGCTGATGTTGGTTATTATTCCGATAGTGGGTTTTATTATGCGTTGCAGCTTTTGCATTTCTCGGGTGCGTGATATGCCGGCTTCAAAGATTCCGAGTGTGTTATCTTCGTGTATTCTCCACACTGACAGGGGCACTCCAATCTGTGAGTTATAGCTGCGTGGCGAGCGTGCCACGTTGTAGCTTCCTGCCGTAAGCTGGTAAAGCCACTCCTTGACAATGGTCTTGCCGTCGCTGCCGGTAATTCCTACAATGGGAATGTCATAGTGCGAACGGTGATACGCTGCAAGAGACTGCAGTGCTTCGATGCTCTCCTTGACAACAATGAAGTTCGCATCTTCAAGGGCACCGTACTCTTCTGCGCTATTTACCACAAAGTCCCTTACTCCACGACGGTAGAGTTCGCTGACATACCTGTGTCCATCACCGTGTTTTGTCTTGATGGCGAAGAACAGAGTCCCTTCGGGGAAATTCAGTGAACGGCTGTCTGTAAGCAGGCGTGTAATTGTTCGGTCTGGCGATACAATTTTCCCCTTACCGTTGATTATTTCTTTTATTTGTCCGATAGTGTATTGCATAGTGTCAGTTCTTTCTTAAAATCCAGGAACGGGTATTTTCCGGCCAATGCAGATATCTTATGTGCCAGATTCCCTGCAAATTGACGGTATCCTTCCGATTCTCTGTCAAAAGGTCTATGGTTGAGTCCGCGTAGCACTTCTTCGATAGTGCCGTTCAGTGCCATGGTGGAAGCACTGAAGTAACATTTTCCGAAGCACTCCCATATATATTCTATGGCGGTCGACGACGGGTGGGTCATGTCTTCGGCGTAGAACCTGTAGTCGCGTAGCTCGTCAAGCAGAATCTCGTATGCCGGGAAGTAATGGCAACAGTCAGGGTGCTTTCCCATAATACTGTCTATTGCAAGCAATAACGTTGCTTTGCTTTTCTGATTGTCGTGTGCGCCGTCACGGAGGTGGCGTATCGGGCTCACCGTGAAGATGAATTTTACCCCGGGGTTCATGCGCTTGAAAAGGTCGATTACTCCGTCATACTCTTCGGCAATGGTGCTTATGTCCGACAACCTGTGTGTAAAATCCTTCGCCGGCAACTTGTGGCAGTTGCCGGCAATCATATTGTCGCTGTTGCGGGTGTATGTGTATGCTGTCCCGAATGTCACGACTATTACATCGCAGCGCGTAGCCACCGTATGTGCTTCCATTAACCTGTCGTTTATGTGCTCAAGCAACTCCTCCTTTGTGTTGCGGGAGAAATCGCTGTGGTGCATTATGCTGTGCCATTTGCCATTGTGTGAAAAAATCTCCCGGGACTCTTGGGTAAAAAGAGCTCCTGAGGCGACTCTTTTCAGCACGGCCGATACGGAGAATGGATTGTACTGTACTCCAAAAGGGTTGACTTCAATGTTGAATTTCCTGTCCTGTAGTTTCTTTCCGATATTCTCTGCAAAACAAGAACCTATGAAAACTATAGACTTGTTGTGCGAGATGTTAATTTCGTTGACTGGTAACTCTATTCCGGTGGTAAATTGCATGACAATTCTATGAAGAGGTGAAGTACATTGTTTATATTGCAAAATTATCATAAGTTTGTCAAGAATGGGAGATATTATGGTTAATTTTACTGAAAAACATTTCATTATCTGTATGTGCGCCATTGTTGCATTGCTGTTCATAAATGATATGTGATTGCTCTTTTTGCGCAATTATTTTCTTGTTTAATAAAAAAAATGTATTTTCGCAATATGTTGACAGGTTGTATCTTTGGATAATTGTACCTGTCCTGTAGTTTTTGTTTAGAACGAATACCTTGGAGTGCCGGTAATGTTGCATTTATGTCAATCTGTATCCGTTTACTCTATGGATTATAAAATAATGGAATAAAGATGGAAAAAAATAAATACCCTTTGCTTGAATCTATCAACTATCCGGCAGACCTCAGACGCTTGCCCGAGAATCAGTTGCCTCAGCTTTGCGATGAGTTGCGCGGGTTCATCATAGATTCCTTGGCAAACAACCCCGGACATTTTGCATCAAGTCTTGGTGCTGTAGAGCTTACCGTGGCCCTGCATTATGTCTTTTCTACTCCCGACGACAGTATCGTATGGGACGTAGGTCATCAGGCGTATGGTCATAAGATTCTTACAGGACGTCGTGAGCGTTTCCATACCAACCGTAAGTTCGGTGGCCTCAAGCCTTTCCCTGCACCCGAAGAGAGCGAATATGATTCTTTCATTGCCGGTCATGCTTCAAACTCAATATCTGCCGCTTTGGGTTTAGCTGCAGCAGCTAAGCTAAAGAATGTGCCGGAGCATGTGGTCGCTGTTATCGGTGACGGCTCTATGAGCGGAGGTCTTGCATATGAAGGACTCAATAACCTTGCCAATACCCCGAACAACCTGCTTGTGGTGCTCAATGACAACAATATGTCTATCAGCAACAGTGTGGGCGGCATGAGCAAGCTTCTTGTCTCAATGCACTCGTCAAAGATATACAATAAGGCTCGTTATGCCGTAGCGCAGGGTTTGCGTAAGATGCACCTGCTGAACGAGCGCCGCGCCAATAGTATAATCCGTTTCAACAACGGTCTGAAGTCGCTGATATTCCGTCAGCAGAATTTCTTTGAAGGGATGTGTGCAAGGTATTTCGGACCCATCGACGGGCACGATGTAATAGGTCTTGTGCGTATCCTCAGGAGTATAAAGGATATGAAGGGCCCCCACATGTTGCATGTGCACACAACAAAGGGCAAGGGTTGGAAACCTGCCGAGAAGGATGCTACCTCATGGCATCAGCCTGGTCTTTTTGACATAGAGACAGGTGAACGTATCGTTGCCAACGCGGCAACGCCGCGTTTTCAGGATGTCTTCGGTGAGACTCTGGTGGAGATGGCAAAGGTGAACGAGAAGATTATCGGAGTCACTCCTGCTATGCCCACAGGCTGTTCGATGCATAAACTCGGAGAGGTCCTGCCTGACCGTTTCTTTGATGTGGGTATTGCTGAAGGACATGCTGTGACTTTCTCTGCAGGCCTTGCCAAAGGCGGAATGTTGCCTTTCTGCAATATATACTCGTCGTTTATGCAACGTGGATATGACAATCTCATACATGATGTTGCCTTGCAGGGCTTGGATATGATTCTCTGTCTTGACAGGGCTGGTCTTGTGGGTGAGGATGGTCCAACCCACCATGGCGCGTATGACCTTGCCTATCTGCGTCCTGTTCCGAATATTACAATTGCATCGCCATACGACGAGTGTGAATTGCGCCGTATGATGTATACTGCGGCCCAGCCCGGAGCGGGAACGTTCGTTATACGTTATCCGCGCGGTTCCGGTTCACTCAAAGAGTGGCGTTGTCCGCTTGAGACCATTGAGGTGGGTAAAGGACGCTTGATGAAGGAGGGTAGTGACGTGGCATTCCTGACCATAGGCCCGCTTGGCAAGGTCATGGAAGCAGTTGTTGCCGAGGCCGGGAAGCAGGGTGTCAGTGTGGCGCATTATGACATGCGTTATCTAAAGCCAATCGATGAGGATATCCTGCACGAAGTAGGCAAAAGGTTCAAGTATATCGTTACTCTTGAGGACGGTACGGTAAAGGGCGGTCTGGGTACTGCTGTTGCCGAGTTCATGGCGTTGAACGGATATACTTCAAAAGTGGAAATTATAGGAATCCCCGACAAGTTCATTGAACACGGTGCACCTGAGGAACTGTATAGGGTTTGCGGAATGGACAAAGAGTCTGTTCTTGAGGCTTTGTTGAAGTTTAAAGATATTAAAGGATGAGAATTGTCATAGCGGGTGCCGGCGCGGTCGGAACTCACCTTGCAAAGATGCTCTCTGTCGAGAATGAGAACGTAGTGCTTCTTGACGATAGCGAAGAGAAACTCGGAAAGCTTGAGTCGCTTTTCGACCTTCAGACAATTGTCGGTGACCCGACAAAGATTTCGGCCCTCAAGAGTGCAGGAGTGGACCATGCCGAGCTTTTTGTGGCAGTGACTCCTCATGAGAGCCGTAATATAACATCTTGTGTGCTGGCTCACTATCTGGGGGCAGCAAAGACCGTTGCCCGCATCGACAACTACGAGTATCTGATGCCCAAGCACAAGGAGTATTTCAAATCTTTGGGTGTTGATTCGCTCATTTACCCCGAGCAGCTTGCCGCCGAGGAGATAGCTACGAATATCCGTTATAGCTGGATGCGCCAGATGTTGGAGTTCGGTGACGGTGCCCTGGTGATGGTTGGTGTAAAGGTCAGAGACAATGCGTCTATTCTGAACATCCCTTTCAAGGAGCTTGTGCGCGATATACCTTATCATATAGTTGCCATACAGCGTGGCGACGAGACTATCATACCCCGTGGTAACGATGTGATATTGCCCGAAGACCTTGTCTGTTTCATGACGACGCACGATCAGATACCTTATATAAGAAAAATAACGGGTAAGGAGGAGTTCAACGAGGTACGCAACATCATTATGATGGGCGGTAGCCGCATTGCGGTACGTACCACAAAGCTTATCCCTGACGGTATAAAGGTCAAGATCATAGAGAACGATCTTGCACGATGCCACAAACTTCTGGAACTTGTAGAAGACAACGTACTTGTAATCAACGGTGATGCCCGCGACCTTGAGCTGTTGCGTAGCGAGGGTATTGACCACACCGATGTCTTCATGGCACTCAGCGACAATTCCGAGATGAATATCCTGGCGTGTCTTGCAGCCAAGCGTGCCGGTGTGCTGCGTACTGTTTCCGAGGTTGAGAATATCGACTACATATCTATGGCCGAGGGTCTTGATATAGGTTCGGTCATCAACAAGAAGAAGCTGGCGGCGAGTACAATATTCCAGATGATGCTCAAGACCGATGTGTCAAGTGTCAAATGCCTTACATTCATACAGGCTGTAGTGGCGGAGTTCCCCGTGAACGTGGAGTGCTATATGACACGCAAACCAGTCAAGGACCTGGGGCTTCCGGCCGGAGCCAATATCGGTGGACTCATCCGTAACGGCAAGGGCATGAATGTGACCGGTAATACAATGATCCAGGTGGGTGACCATGTGATAATATTCTGCCTTGAGCATGTCTTGAAAAAACTTGAGAAATTCTTCAGATAATGTTCCATCCTAAAGCCATATTCAGAATCATCGGGTTTCTGCTTCTCTTTGAGGCACTATCCCTTCTGAGCTGCATCCCTGTGGCTCTCTACTACGGAGAGCCTACAGAGTATCTCCTGCTCTCTGTCGCTGCAATGGCCGTTTCGGGTTCGTTCTTCGCATATATATGCCGCAAGGCAGGACGCAATGTGTCACGCAAGGACGGTTACATAGTAGTGACGGTCATCTGGATAATCTTCTCTCTGTTCGGTTCACTGCCATATATGCTCAGCGGATATATACCGTCGTTTACCGATGCCTTCTATGAGACAATGTCGGGTTTTACCACTACGGGTTCATCTATCCTGAGCAATATCGAGTCGCTGCCCAGGTCATTGCTCTTCTGGCGTGCGTTGACACACTGGATAGGAGGTTTGGGAATAGTGTTCTTCACGGTGGCTGTGTTCCCTATCTTCGGCCTTGGTGACATGCATCTGTTTGCGGCCGAGTCAGTCGGTCCCATGCGTGCAAAACTGCATCCGCGAATTTCGGTTACGGCAAGGTGGATTCTTACGGTATATATTGGACTTACGGTTATTGCGACTGTCGCGTTCTACGCGGCGGGGATGGGGTGGTTCGACGCAGTGTGTCACTCAATGTCCACAGTATCGACAGGCGGTTTCTCGACAAAACAGGCAAGCATAGCCGCGTTTGCCTCTCCGTTGATTGAATATGTGACAATCCTGTTCATGTTCATCGGCGGCGTCAGTCTATCGCTCCAGTATCTGTTTATCTTCAAAGGTCGCGTCAAGGAACTGTTCCGCGATACGGAGTTCCGCACATACCTTATGTTTGTGCTGTTCTTCACAGCGATAATCTCCGTAGGCCTTTTCCTGACAACGACCATGACTGCCGAGTGCTCTTTCCGTACCGCGCTGTTCCAGGTAGTCTCAATCCAGACCACCACAGGTTTTGCAACGGTTGATTATACCTTGTGGTCTCCTCTTTTGTGGCTTATGCTGTGCGGACTCATGTTCGTAGGTGCATGCTCGGGCTCGACATCGGGTGCCATGAAGTGCGTACGCGTGGCGACGCTGTTCAAGGTCATGTGGAACGAATTCAAACGCATAGTGCATCCCAATGCGGTCCTTCCGGTGCGTATGGCACGCAAGATTGTCCCCACAAGCGTGCAGTCGGCTATTCTTGCCTATACGGTAATATATTTCTTTATGGTAATAGTTGGTCTTGTCGTGAACATGGCGTTCGGAATAGATTTCCTCAATTCGTTCGGCCTCTCTGTAACCTCCGTGGGTAACGTGGGACCGGCGCTCGGAAATTACGGACCGATGGATTCATTGGCTGTGTTGCCTGCCGGAGTAAAATGGTTCTGCTCGTTCCAGATGCTTGTGGGCCGTCTTGAGTTCTTCGCAGTACTGTTGCTGTTCACTCCAATCTTCTGGAAGAGACGCTAAAGCGGAAATGCCAAAATTTATAGCCGTGAACCGCAAGCAAGTATGTAACTTGTTCGCTTATTTCCCGTTTCCAACTTTAACCTTGTCAAGTTCTGCAAGCAGTTTCTCAATATCCCCTTTCAAACGCCTGTAGGGAGTCGTCTCCTTGAAGTCGGTGTTCTTGCTGAGCATCAGTGCCACGTCGCATTGGCTATGGCGGTACGATGATAGCTCGTTGTTGTACTGCTGACGGTGGTATGCTAGTTTTTCTATCTCTGTTTCGCGTTGGCTGCGCAGATGACGGCATATAGGGCTGAGTATGCGCAGTACCACATTGTTCATTATGTGGTGTCCTTGTATGTAGAAGTATGTCTCTTCGGGCTTGATGCCAAGCTCGATCAGTTCTTTCATCAGTTCCTGATGCTGCACGACAAGATTTGGCAATTGTTTCTCAAGCAGTTTTATATTGTGCTCGACCCTGTTGCCTAGCTGTTGCAGGGAGTATGCCGGATTTCCTATGTTGAATGATGTGATGCGTACAATCTCGCAGAACTTGAGCATGCTCATTGTCCTTGTGTCATGTCTGCGGTATAGCAGTATGTTCCAAACGAACAGTGGGAAACATATCTGCGAGTACAGCTTCATATACTCTTCAAGGTCGATGACATTGCGGTCATTGAGTGTGCTCAGTACGCATACCTGCTTGAGACTGTCGGCGTTGCACTTGAGATTCTCGATGGCGTAGGCGTACGTGTGCAGTATGTAGGGGTTCTCGATCAGTTGCTTTGAAGTGGAGGTCGCTCCTTGCAGCAGATAGTCGTAATCGCCGTCGACACAGGCTATCATGTTCTTTCCATAAGCCTCTCCCAACATGTTCATCATGGCCTGTTTCTTCCCTTTCGTCAGGTTCGATCGTGCAGGGAGCATTACCTCGAAATGGAATTTGTCACTTTCGTAGTCATCGAACACTGAACGCCAAAAGGATATGTCATCATAGCTCTCGACGTAGGCTATGATGCGGTGCTTCGCTTTCTTGGGGCGCAGGGCATTGGCGGCCTCAATGAACTTTGAGTTTATATACTCGGTCAGCTTTTTCATTCCCCTATTGCTGTGTGCCTGTTACTGTACGATATCTTCAATCTCTGTCACGGCGTCCATCCAACCGTCCATGATTATTGCCGGCGAGTGTGTACACAGTATAATCTGTGTGTTCGGGTTGAGTGTGCGTATGAGGGTGATGAGCCTCTGTTGCCATTCGATATGCAGTGAAATCTCGGGCTCGTCCATAAGCATCACGCAGTGACGTCCTTCCTGTACCAACGCAGTCAGCATTATTACAAGCAACTGCTTTTCTCCTGAAGAGAGCATGTATGGTGGAATCTTTTCGCCATACTGGTTGAAGAGAATCTCGTTGCTGTCGCGGACAATGGTCTTTGCCGTGGGTGCGAAGAGCTCATCAACAAGGTCCTGGAACATCTTCTTTGGTTTTGTCAGTTCTGTCGCAAGCCTCTGGTCATCGGGGTTACCCGATGTAAGCAGGGTTATTATCTTGTTGCCCACGTTCACCTGGTAGTTGAGATAGCGGCGCTGAAGGTTGTAGAGCTGCCAGTCGAGCTCCGTGCGTATGTCGGCGCCTGACACCTTTTCAAGCATCTCGCTGCTCATTATCGGGCGGTCGATGCTGCTGATTACATCAAACTGTATGCTTGTGGCATCTTCTGGGAAGAAGTTCACTGTTACCCCGTCCTGCGGGTTGGAGGTGAGGCGTCCCTCGCGCATCACTTTCAAGTGTCCGGCCGAGCGGTTGATTATGGTGCTCTTGCCCACGCCGTTGCTTCCGCTCAGTATGTTCACGTCCGGACGCAATTCCCAATATATATGCTTGCGGTTGTTCCACAAGGAGTCAATCTCAATGCTCTTTATGTATTGTGCCATCTTCTCCATAATCCGTAGCTTGAACTGAAAGGTAAAAACTGAAATGTAAAAACTGAAAGTTGGAAACTTTATAGGCAAATGTAATACAATGTTATGCTAAATTCAAGTAAGCAATAGTGAATTAATTTAAAAATAGTGAAAAATGTTTGCAAAAGACAATTTGTTTATATCTTCGCAAATGCGAAGGAGCATAGTGCAGGCTTTTTCGAATCACAATAAAACTTATGGAAATGATAAGAATTTACTGCAAGAACAACGGGATAACAAAGGAGTTTGAGAGTGGACTTACTCTAAAGGAAATATATGATGGTCTGGAGCTTGATATGCCGTATGGTGTTGTGGCTGCCAAAGTGAACAATGTCACGGAGGGACTGGCTATGCGCATCTATCGCCACAAGGATGTCGAGTTCCTTGACATCACCACGTCTGACGGAATGCGCATGTATGTACGTTCGCTCACGTTCATTTTCATGAAGGCTATGAACGAGATATTTCCCGGAGAGACGGTGCGTTTCGAGAATGCTATTTCCAAAGGTTACTATTGCCGTATGGACCGTCCGCTCACCGATGATGAGGTTGACGCGGTGCGTGAAAGGATGCTCAAGATTGTTGAGTGCGACATCCCGTTCAAACGTATCGAATGCCACACTGAGGATGCCATTGAGGTGTTCACCCGCATAGGCCGAATGGACAAGGTGCGTCTGCTTGAGACCTATGACCACCTTTATACAAGCTACTATGAACTTGACGGTTATATCGACAGTTACTACAACGGTCTTGTCCCCAGCAGCGGTTATGTGAAGCTTTTCGGCATCGAGAAGTATGATGATGGTGTGCTGCTGCGTGTCCCCAGCAAGAAGAACCCTCTTGTACTTGAGGGTAAGGTACAGCAGGATAAGCTGCACGCCCTTTTTGAGGAGCGTTTGCAGTGGCACTGCAAGATGGGCGTGGAGACAATTGGTGATTTCAACAAGGGCGTGCGTGCCGGACATGGGGTGGATCTGCTGAACGTGTCCGAGGCGCTCCAGGAGCGTCGCCTGTCGCAGATAGCCGACATGATCCGTGGGCGCGGTGCCAGGGTCGTGCTCATCGCCGGTCCTTCATCGTCGGGAAAGACTACATTCAGCAAGCGACTCAGTATACAGCTGCTTGCCTGTGGGCTCACTCCTTATGCAATTTCTCTTGACGATTACTTTGTTAACCGCACCCTTACTCCCCGCAAACCCGACGGAGACTACGATTTCGAGTCGATACACTCCATTGACCTGCCCTATTTCAACGAATCGTTGACACGCATTCTGGCAGGTGAGGAGGTAGATATACCTACATACAATTTCAAGAGCGGCGAGCGCGAGTTCAACGGTAAACGTCTGAAACTGTCGCCTCACATGGTGCTTGTCATCGAGGGTACGCATGCTCTGAATCCAATGTTGACATCCCAGATAGCCGACAGTGAGAAATTCCGCATATATGTGTCGGCACTGACTTCGATAAAACTCGATTATCATAACTATATATCAACATCCGACAACCGCTTGCTGCGCCGTATAATACGCGATGCGAAGTACCGCGGCTATCCTGCGCAGGAGACTATAATGCGCTGGCCCGATGTGCGCAAGGGTGAGGAGGAGTGGATATTCCCGTATCAGGAGAATGCTGATGTCATGTTCAACTCTTCACTCTTCTATGAACTTGCTGTGTTCAAGCAGCAGGCTGAGGCCATGCTTCGTGCCGTGCCCGAGAATGTGCCGGAGTATTCCGAGGCCCAAAGGCTTTTGCGTTTCCTTGATTATATAGTACCTTTGCAGGAGAAGGAGATGCCCCCGACATCGCTCGCACGCGAGTTCCTTGGCGGAAGCAGCTTCCAGTATTGACATAACCGGAATATATGGTAAAGAAACCTATAACACAGACACAGGACCAGGAATTGTTGCAGGTCCAGACCCTATCGCCACAGCAGCTGCTGGCAGTTCAACTCCTCGAAATGACTACGGTGGAGATCGAGGAACGTGTGCGCGGAGAGGTCATGGATAATCCTGCATTGGAGTCTCAGGAGAGGGATGAGTCGTCTGCGGAAGGGGATGAACTCCCCTCGGATGAGGAACTCTCTATGGATGAGTATGATGACTACAGCGGCAATGGTGAGATTCCTGTTGCTTATGGTGGCTATGGCGGCGGTGCAGATTATCCCGTAGGCGATACCCCTTCTTTCGGTGATACGCTGACAGAACAATTGTCGGAGCTGCCGCTCACATCGGTCCAGAAGGTAATCGGCGAATATATCATCGGTTCTCTTGATGAGGACGGTCTTTTGCGCAAACCAACAGTTGAGATAGAGGATGAACTGCTTATATACAATAATCTGGCTGTCTCTGCTGATGAAATTCTTGAAGTGCTGAAGATGATACAGACCTTTGAACCGGCTGGAATAGGTGCACGCTCTCTGCAGGAGTGTCTCTTGTTGCAACTCGAGCGTAACGGCAAGAACCGTGACCTGTCGTTGCAGAAACGCATAGTAGCCGATTATTATGATGATTTTGCCGGTAAGCGTTGGGACCAGCTTGCCGAGAAACTGGAAATTTCGGGTGACGAGTGCCGCGATGCGATATACGACATTGTGCGCCTGAATCCGCGTCCCGGGGCTTCGCTCACAGAGAGCATCGGTTTCAGCCGTCAGCAGGTAACCCCTGATTTTCTGCTCGATGTACAGGACGATACGGTCTTTGTTTCGCTCAACAATGCTCACGTCCCTGAATTGCGTGTCAGTGAAGAATATCTGCAGATGCTCAACGAACAGGCCGAAAGCAAAAATGGCGAACAACGGGCGGCGGCGCTGTTCCTGCGGCAGAAGATTGAGTCGGCAAAGGGGTTCGTGTCGGCGGTCCAACAGCGTGAACAGACGATGCTCTCTACAATGAAGGCCATAGTCAAGATGCAGAAACCGTTTTTTGTCAGCGGAGGCGATGAGGCTATGCTCAAGCCTATGATACTTGAGGATGTCGCTAAGATGACTGGTTATGATGTCTCTACGATTTCCCGTGTGGGCAACAGCAAATATGTGCAGACACCGTGGAGCATATATCCGCTGAAATATTTTTTCAGCGACGGTGTTGTCAAGGAGGACGGTACGGAACAGTCGGTATACGAATTGCACCGCGTGATACGTGAGCTTGTGGATGCCGAGGACAAGCAGTCGCCGTTGACCGATCAGGCTCTTCAGGAGCAACTTGCTGCGCATGGTTACAATGTGGCTCGCCGCACGGTGGCAAAATACAGGGAACAACTAGATATACCGGTAGCAAGGTTACGTAAAGAATAATTCAAATTAGTATTAATGATGAAAAGGCTATTTTCTCTATTTGCTTTTATAGTAGTGGGTGCTCTGTGCGCTTTTTCGCAGGATAATTATCCTGTGTTGCTTGAACGTGAGATGAAAAGTGAGATATTGGGTACTGCCAAGAAATATTGTATATATCTGCCGGCCGGTTATGGCGACGAGAGCAAGGAGTTCCCTGTGCTGTATCTTCTGCATGGTCTTACGGATACGCATACAGCATGGCGCGACAAGGGTAATGTTCAGGCTATAGCAACGGACATCTTTGAGAGCGGTAAGGCGCAGGAGATGGTGATTGTGATGCCTGATGCAGGAACAACCTTTGATGGTTATTTCAATGTGCCAGGGTGGCGATATGAGGATTTCTTCTTTCAGGAGTTCATTCCGCATATCGAAAAGGAGTACAGGGTCATTGCCGACAAGGGGCACCGTGCGATAGCAGGTCTATCAATGGGTGGTGGCGGTACAACGGGATATGCCATCCGTCACAGCGGGATGTTTTCATCGGCTTATGCCATGAGTGCTCTTATGGGAATGGTCGAGAACAGCTGGATAAGCAAGGACCCGAGTGACCGCCGTGGAGTGTTCATGAGAAGTGCAATAGAATACAGCAATATTGCGGCAATAAAGAATGCCACGGAAGAACAGCTCAAGGAGATCGCATCTGTGCGTTGGTTCATCGACGTGGGTGACGATGATTTTCTTTTCGACAATAATGTTGAGTTCATATCGGCAATGCGCGAGAAGCGCTTGCGCTACCAGCTGCGTGTGCGTGACGGAGGACATACCTGGCAATATTGGCAGGAAGCGCTGAGGATTGCATTGCCGTTTGTTTCTGAGGGGTTCACCAGAAGGTGAACTCTTCTTTTTTTCAAACAACCTCTAAAAACTTCGTATCTTTTGCCTTTTTACAAAATAATGTCTAAATTTGCAATATATGTCATATTCGGGGTTCTGTACCCTGATGTGTCCCGTTGATTAAAGTTTTTGGTAGATATGTCAAGAAATAAAGTAACAATTGAGGAGGTAAAAGAGGATCTCCGCTATCTGCGTCTTCTGGCACGTGATTTCCCCACAGTGTCATCGGTCTCAACCGAGATTATAAACCTTGAGGCTATCCTGCATCTGCCGAAGCCTACAGAGCATTTCCTTGCCGATCTTCACGGTGAGCATGAGGCTTTCCAGCATATCCTGCGCAATGCTTCGGGAAATATCAAACGTAAGGTGAATGAGATATTCGGCGACACTCTTAGCAGTGATGAAAAAAGGGATCTTTGTACATTGATATACTATCCCGAGGAGAAACTGAAACTTGCACGTCAGTCCGGGGATGCCCTTGACGAGTATTATCTGTGTATGCTGAACCGTCTTATTGTTGTGTGCCGTGATGTATCGTCAAAATACACCCGTTCAAAGGTGCGCAAGAGCCTTCCCGAGGAGTATGCCTACATCATCGAGGAGTTGATGCACGAGGCGAATGATTTCCAGAACAAGCAGGCCTATTTCAGCATGATTATCCAGGCAATAATCGGTACAGGGCGTGCCGACCACTTCATAACGGCGCTCTGCTATCTTATCCAGCGTCTGGTAATTGACCGTCTGCATATCCTGGGTGACATATTTGACCGTGGTCCCGGAGCGCATCACATCATGGATGCTCTGTGTGAGTACCACCACCTTGACATAACCTGGGGTAACCACGACGTGCTGTGGATGGGTGCTGCGGCAGGTAATACCTGCTGTATCGCCAGTGTGCTCCGTCTCTCTTTGCGCGATGCCAATACAACAACCCTCGAGGACGGCTATGCAATCAATATGGTGCCGTTGGCGACATTTGCAATGGAACAGTATGCCGATGACCCGTGTGAGATATACCAGCCGCGTGTGGATGAGGAACGTACCAATTTCAACGAGAAGGATGTGCGTCTGATTGCTCAGATGCATAAGGCTATTTCTGTCATTGAGTTCAAACTGTCGGGTCAGATAGCCATGCAGCATCCCGAGTGGAATATGATGGACCGCTGCCTTATGGAGTTTATAGACAAGGAGCGCGGTGTCATAACTATCGACGGAAAGGATTACGAGATGAAGGACAAGCTGTGGCCGACACTCGACCCGGAACATCCTTACGACCTCACTCCCGAGGAGCAGGATGTCATCGACCGCCTGCGTCACTCTTTCGTGCGCAGCGAGCGCCTGCAGAAGCATGTCAACTGCCTGCTTATGCGTGGCGGTATGTATGTGATATACAATTCGAACCTTATGTTCCACGCGGCTGTGCCCATAAACGAGGACGGCTCAATGCGTGAGGTTGTCTTCGATGGTGTTCCAGTAAAGGGTAAGGAGCTTCTGAAGAAGGTCGAGCGTATGGCACGTACTGCATTCGACAATGATGTGGATGTTGAAGTACGTAACAGGTATGCCGACTTCTTCTGGTATCTGTGGTGCGGTCCGGAGTCTCCGCTTTTCGGTAAGGCAAGGATGGCAACGTTCGAGCGCTATCTGCTAGACGACAAGGAGGTGCAGAAGGAACCTAAGGGGTGGTATTATATCCTGCGCGATAACCCGGATGTGTGTGACGGTATTCTTGATGAGTTCGGCGTAAAGGGCAATCACCGTCACATCATCAACGGACACGTTCCTGTGCGTGTATTCAAGGGCGAGACTCCAATCAAGGCCGATGGTCGCTTGATGGTTATCGACGGCGGTTTCTCAAAGATATACCATAACCGTACAGGTATTGCCGGTTACACTTTGGTATATCATAGCCGCGGCTTTGAACTTGTGCAGCTCACCCCGTTCACGTCTACCGAGGAGGCTGTGCTCAACGGAACAGATATCGAGGGTACAATAAACATCGTGGAGATGGTCGGCGAACGCGAGAAGGTGCGTGATACCGATATCGGCCGTGGTATAATGGTTAAGATTGCCGACCTTGAGCGTCTGCTCTATGCATACCGCAAGGGCGTGATAAAGGAGAGACCGTGATTTTTTGATTTTGAATTATAGAAGATAAAGATATGAAAGCAGTTGTAAGTGTTATAATGGGAAGTACATCAGACCTTCCTGTAATGAATAAGGCTACCGACTTCCTTAACGAGATGAAAGTTCCATTTGAGGTGAATGCCCTTTCGGCTCATCGTACCCCCGAGGCTGTAGAGGCCTTTTCAAAAGGTGCAAAAGAGCGTGGTGTGAAGATCATAATCGCAGCGGCAGGCATGGCTGCGCACCTCCCCGGTGTCATTGCGGCAAGTACAACGTTGCCTGTCATCGGAGTGCCCATCAACAGCACTCTTGACGGCATGGATGCACTGCTTGCCATTGTGCAGATGCCTCCGGGTATTCCTGTTGCCACTGTGGGTGTCAATGCATCGCTCAACGCGGCAATCCTTGCGGTGGAGATGCTCTCTCTTGCCGATGTGGAGTTGGCATCACGCCTTGCCGATTACAAGGAGAACCTCAAGAAAAAGATTGAGAAGGCAAACGAGGACCTAAAGGAGCTTCAGTATGAGTACAAGACAAACTAAAACAGACCTCTTCAACTATGCGCGTCGCGCTACTGTCGAGGTCAATGTGGGTGGTGTGACAATAGGTTGCACCAATCCGGTGCGTGTGCAGTCTATGACCAACACAAGCACTATGGATACCGACGGCAGTGTGGAGCAGGTGCTCCGCATTGTGGCAAAGGGCGGTGAGCTTGTGCGTCTTACGACCCAAGGTAACCGCGAAGCGGTCAATATGGGCGATATAAAGGCACAACTCAAGGCGCGTGGCTGTAATGTCCCCCTTGTGGCAGACGTTCACTTCAATGCGGCTGTGGCCGATACCGCGGCTCGTTATGCCGACAAGGTGCGTGTCAACCCCGGTAACTATGTGGATGCTGCACGTACTTTCAAGCATATCGATTACACCGATGCCGAATATTCCGAGGAACTTGTGCGCCTGCGTGAGCGTTTTGTGGCATTCCTGGATATATGCAAGGCCGAGGGCCGTGCAGTGCGTGTGGGCGTGAACCACGGTTCGCTCAGTGACCGTATCATGAGCCGCTACGGCGACACCCCGTCGGGCGTGGTGGAGTCATGCATGGAGTTCCTGCGTATCTGTCGCGATGAGAACTTCAACAATGTTGTGGTGTCAATTAAGACAAGCAACACCACAATGATGGTGACGACAGTGCGCCGCCTTGTGCGTGTTATGGCAGAGGAGGGTATCGCTTATCCTCTTCATCTGGGCGTTACCGAGGCCGGAGATGCCGAGGACGGCCGCATAAAGAGCGCTGTGGGTATCGGCGCCTTGCTTGCCGACGGTATCGGTGACACGGTGCGTGTGTCGCTTGCCGAGTCTCCCGAAAACGAGATACCTGTTGCAAAGGAACTGGTTGAATATGTGGCATTGCGCAAGGATGCTCCGGCCATTGAAGGTGTTGTTGCGGGGGATTTCAATTATGAAGAGCCTGTACGTCGCAGAACCAGTGCGTTTGGCATTATAGGCGGAGAGAATGTCCCGGTAGTTGTAGGTGGTGAGGTAGAAGACAAGGATATTGCTTCCGATATCGCAGCAGACCTTATGCCTGTAGCAACTGTTGATAATGCAAATGATGCCCGTTTCATCGCCGTTACATACAGTGACCTCACTCCTGAAAACATAGCGAAAATAAAATCACTCAAGGATATTGCTCTTGTCGCTTCATCGGACCATGTAAATGCGGTGGGTGAATTGCGTGCCTTGGTGCATCGTCTTATGGCTGAGGGTGTTGAAGCGCCTGTCATTATCCGTCGTCAGTATAACGAGAGTTCTATTGAGGCTCTCCGTATCAAGGCTTCTGCCGATCTTGGCGTGCTCCTGATTGACGGTCTTGTCGATGGTCTGTGGATTGAAAACCCGTCAAGCAGCGCCGAGGAACTCAATGCATTGGCATTCGGAATCCTGCAAGCCACCCGTGCCCGCATAAGCAAGACCGAGTATATCGCTTGCCCCGGTTGCGGACGTACAATGTACGACCTGCAGGGCACTCTTGCCCGTATCAAGGCTGCGACAGGCCATTTGAAAGGCCTCAAAATCGGTGTCATGGGCTGTATTGTGAACGGTCCGGGCGAGATGGCCGATGCCGATTACGGCTATGTGGGAGCAGCCCGCGGAAAAGTCTCTCTCTACCGCCGCAAGGAGTGTGTAGAAAAGAATATCCCCGAGGATGAGGCAATAGAGAGACTGTTACAGCTCATTGAGAATGACAAGAATGTCTGATTCTCTGTTAAGGAATCCTTTGTTACCACACAAAAATCAGGGCTGCACATTGTGCAGCCCTGGCTGTGTGTATATATGTCATTCTTTAACACCGGATTCGTACTCCTGGAAAATTTGAAGGATTGACCGCTTTAGAGATGATAAAAATGATGATGCTGATTTTGCAACTCAAGAATTTTTGTTCTTTCTGTTGAAAAATCTGTCGAACAGATACATCGCTACAGCAAAGATTATTGCTTGAATGGCATAGACATATAATGCATTATCGTTCTTGAGGATAAATTCATCTCCAACCCACATGAGGAGTGCAAACAATACTCCTTCGATTAAAGCTCCAATAATTCTGTAGATTTCCATAAAAGTGAATGTTTGTGGTTTGTTTCTTGTTTGTGACGTTGTAATAATGTGCACTCGTCCCGTTGTTTGCTTTTAACAGTTGGTGCAAATATATAAAAAACTGATATACAAGCAAATTTTAACAGCTGAATTATAAAAAAGAGACAGCGTGTAACTTTAAGCTACACGCTGTCTTGTTATTTGATTTTTCGTCTGTTTCCCGGATTACTTCACTTCCTCGAACTCGGCATCCTGGACGTCGTTGTTGTTGTCCTGCTGGCCGGCGTTGCTCTGCTGCTGTGCACCCTGTGCGCCCTGTGCGCCGCTCTGTGCGTACATCTCGGCACTTGCGGTCTGCCATGCGTTGTTGAGCTCTGCAATGGCGGCGTCGATACCTGCGAGGTCCTGTGCCTTGTGGGCATCCTCGAGCTTCTGTACAGCTGCCTCGATTGGGGCCTTCTTGTCGGCTGGAATCTTGTCGCCGAGCTCGTTCAGCTGGTTTCTTGTCTGGAATACCATTGAGTCTGCCTGGTTGAGCTTGTCGATCTTCTCGCGCTCCTTCTTGTCGGCATCAGCATTTGCCTCTGCCTCCTGCTTCATGCGCTCGATCTCCTCCTTGCTCAAGCCTGAAGATGCCTCGATGCGGATAGCCTGCTCCTTGCCTGTGGCCTTGTCCTTTGCCGATACCTTGAGGATACCGTTGGCGTCGATGTCGAATGTTACCTCAATCTGTGGAACACCGCGACGTGCAGGGGCAATGCCTGTGAGGTTGAACTGGCCGATAGACTTGTTCTGGTTTGCCATTGGACGCTCGCCCTGGAGAACGTGGATGGTAACCTCTGTCTGGTTGTCGGCTGCGGTTGAGAATGTCTCGCTCTTCTTGCAAGGGATGGTTGAGTTCGCGTCGATAAGCTTTGTCATAACGCCACCGAGTGTCTCGATACCCATTGAAAGTGGTGTCACGTCAAGGAGCACGATATCACCTACGCCACCCTCCTTGTTGAGGATTGCACCCTGGATGGCTGCGCCCACTGCCACTACCTCGTCGGGGTTAACGCCCTTTGAAGGAGCCTTGCCGAAGAAATCCTCAACAACCTTCTGTACGGCGGGGATACGTGTAGAACCACCTACGAGGATAATCTCGTCAATCTCTGAGTTGCTCAAGCCTGCGTCGCTCATGGCCTTCTTGCAAGGCTCAAGACATGCCTGGATAAGGTTGTGTGCGAGTGACTCGAACTTTGCGCGTGTCAATGTCTTTACAAGGTGTTTTGGACCTGATGCTGTAGCGGTGATGTAAGGGAGGTTGATCTCTGTTGAAGTTGTTGATGACAACTCGATCTTTGCCTTCTCGGCAGCCTCCTTCAAGCGCTGCAATGCCATTGGGTCTGCCTTGAGGTCTGTGCCCTCCTCGGCCTTGAACTCGCTTGCAAGCCAGTCGATGATTACCTGGTCGAAATCGTCACCACCGAGGTGTGTGTCACCGTTGGTAGAAAGTACCTCGAACACGCCGCCGCCGAACTCAAGGATTGAGATATCGAATGTACCGCCACCAAGGTCGAATACAGCAATCTTCATATCCTTGTTTGCCTTGTCGATACCGTATGCAAGAGCAGCTGCTGTAGGCTCGTTCACAATACGCTTTACCTCAAGACCTGCAATCTGGCCGGCCTCCTTTGTTGCTTGACGCTGGCTGTCGCTGAAGTATGCAGGAACTGTGATTACAGCCTCTGTGACTTCCTGGCCAAGGTACTCCTCGGCTGTCTTCTTCATCTTTTGGAGAATCATTGCTGAAATCTCCTGTGGAGTGTAAAGGCGACCGTCGATGTCAACGCGTGGCATGTTGTTCTCGTCAACTACCTTATAAGGTACGCGTGAGATCTCCTTGCTTACCTGTGCCCAGTTCTCACCCATGAAACGCTTGATAGAGAAAACTGTACGCAAAGGGTTTGTTACCGCCTGACGCTTTGCGGGGTCACCGATCTTGCGCTCGCCGTTGCCGTCGAATGCCACGATAGATGGAGTGGTGCGCTTACCCTCGCTGTTTGTGATTACTACGGGCTCGTTGCCCTCGAAAACTGCTACACATGAGTTTGTTGTACCCAAGTCAATACCAATAATCTTTCCCATAATTCCTATTTTTTATTTTATTTATTATTCAACTTTTGTAAAGGCCTGTTTGTTCGCCTTCACTGGTTATAATGCAAAGTGTATGCCAAAAGCTTTTTCAGGTGTGAGACTTTGGCAAATCTGTCTGTTGTGGCACGATTTTGTGTTTGTTGTGTGACAATGTGGCAGACAAGGTGTCAGCCTTTTTCGTTGTGATGTCTTGTGATTGCCGGTTTCGGTAGTCTGAGTCATTAAATTGTCAAGATGTTGCATTTTTCTCTTTTTTATACTATCTTTGTAAAACGCAATTTGCAAAAATGGGCCGTGTTGTTGCGTGCCCGTTGAAATTGGAATAGAATAAATATATATATTATCAACTTTTAATCGTTTTGAGAGAATGGGAAAAGTTCTGATCATTGGAGCCGGAGGTGTGGCTACTGTTGCGGCGCATAAAGTGTGCCAGAATACTGATGTGTTTACCGAAGTCATGATTGCAAGCCGCACAAAAAAGAAGTGCGATGCACTGGCTGATGTGCTGAACAAGAAGTACGGAACAAACGTGCAGACAGCACAGGTGGATGCGGATAGTGTGGAACAGCTTGTAGAACTGCTTGGCGCATACAAGCCCGATATCGTGATGAACCTGGCTTTGCCATATCAGGATCTAACCATTATGGAAGCCTGTCTGCAGACCGGTTGCAACTATCTGGATACCGCCAATTATGAGCCTAAGGATGAGGCTCACTTCGAATACAGCTGGCAGTGGGCCTATCGCGAACGTTTCGAGAAGGCCGGTCTTTGCGCCATCCTGGGTTGCGGATTCGATCCGGGCGTGACAAGCGTGTTTACTGCCTATGCCGCAAAGCATCACTTCGATGAGATCCACTATCTGGATATCGTGGACTGCAATGCCGGAAATCATCACAAGGCATTCGCTACCAACTTCAATCCCGAAATCAATATTCGTGAAATCACCCAGAAGGGACTCTACTACGAGAACGGAAAGTACATCGAGACTGAACCGATGGAGATACATCAGCCATTGAACTATCCCAACATCGGTCCCCGCGAAAGCTATCTCTTACATCACGAGGAGATTGAAAGCCTTGTCATAAACTTCCCGACCATCAAGCGTGCCCGTTTCTGGATGACCTTCGGCCAGCAGTACCTGAACTATCTGGACGTAATCCAGAACATAGGCATGAGCCGCATTGACGAGGTGGAGTACAAGGCACCCAAGGCCGACGGCACAGGTGAAGAGGTTGTGAAGATTGTTCCTCTGCAGTTCCTCAAGGCGGTTCTTCCTAATCCGCAGGATCTGGGCGAGAACTACGAAGGTGAGACATCAATCGGTTGCCGCATCCGTGGTATCAAGGACGGCAAGGAGCATACATACTATGTCTACAACAACTGCAGTCATCAGGAGGCTTATCAGGAGACCGGTATGCAGGGTGTAAGTTATACTACAGGTGTTCCTGCAATGATTGGTGCAATGATGTTCCTCAAGGGCTTGTGGAGCAAGCCGGGAGTATGGAACGTGGAGCAGTTCGATCCGGATCCGTTCATGGAGCAGCTCAATGTTAAGGGTCTGCCATGGCATGAGGAGTTTGATAAGGATCTTGAGCTTTGATCCTTGCGCAATATAGTTATATCAGTAATTTTAGAAAATAAATGGCAAAGAAAGAAGAATTGGAGAACCTTGCAGGCAATGAAAAGCTCCGCGCTTTGCAGGCTGCAATGGACAAGATAGAGAAGAACTTCGGCAAGGGCTCGATAATGAAGCTCGGCGACGACAGTTTCGAGGATGTCGAGGTGATTCCTACTGGCTCGGTGGGTCTTAACGCTGCACTCGGTGTTGGCGGTTACCCACGTGGCCGAATAATAGAGATTTACGGTCCCGAGTCATCGGGTAAGACAACATTGGCAATCCACGCCATTGCCGAGGCACAGAAGATGGGCGGCATCGCTGCCATCATCGACGCCGAGCACGCTTTCGACCGCTTCTATGCGCAGAAGTTGGGTGTGGACATCGACAACCTGCTGATATCACAGCCCGACTGTGGCGAGCAGGCTCTGGAGATTGCCGAGCAGCTTATCCGTTCATCGGCTATCGATATTGTTGTCATTGACTCTGTTGCAGCGTTGACCCCTAAAGCCGAGATTGAGGGCGAGATGGGTGACAACAAGGTAGGTCTTCAGGCACGCCTCATGTCACAGGCACTCCGCAAACTCACCTCTGCAATCAGCAAGACAAAGACAACATGTATCTTCATCAACCAGTTGCGTGAGAAAATCGGTATCATGTTCGGCAACCCCGAGACAACTACCGGCGGTAACGCCCTCAAGTTCTACTCATCGGTACGCCTTGATATCCGTCGCGTGAGCCAGCTCAAGGACGGAGAGGATGCTGTCGGCAACTCTGTACGTGTCAAGGTTGTGAAGAACAAGGTGGCTCCTCCGTTCCGCAAGGCAGAGTTCGACATCATGTTCGGCGAGGGTATCTCACGTACAGGTGAGATTGTAGACCTGGGTGTACAATACGGTGTCATAAAGAAGAGCGGTTCGTTCTTCAGCTACAATGAGACCAAGCTGGCTCAAGGTCGTGACCGCACTAAGGCGCTTATTGCCGACAATCCGGAACTTGCCGAGGAACTTGAGGCAAAGATTGCAGATGCAATGAAAGGTGGCGTCGAGGCGGCTGCCGAGTAAGTAATGTAATTAACTAACTAACTTATTTATTAAAATACTATGAAGAAATCCATTTTGTTTGCAGCGCTGGCATTTGTTGGCCTCGGCGCTTTTGCACAGGAGGAAGCCAAGTCTCCTGATTTCACTGTGGTAAAGGAGAATCCTATCACAAGTATAAAGAACCAGAACCAGGCAGGTACATGCTGGTGCTACTCTTCTCTCGCTTTCATCGAGTCGGAGTTGCTCCGTATGGGTAAGGGCGAGTATGACTTTGCCGAGATGTTCATCGTGCACAACACATATCTTGACCGTGCCGACAAGGCTGTCCGCACACACGGCGACATCTCTTTCTCACAGGGTGGTTCTTTCTATGATGTCATCTATGGTATGGAGAAGTTCGGTCTCGTTCCCGAGGCCGAGATGCGTCCGGGTGTGATGTACGGTAAGGAACTGAGCGTTCACAACGAGCTTTCTGCTGTCAGTGATGCTGTTGTTGCTGCAATCGCAAAGGGTAAGCACCGCAGCCTCCAGGTTGACCCCGAGGGCCAGCCACTTTGGAAGAAGGCTATCACAGCCGTTCATGATATCTATCTTGGCGTACGTCCCGAGAAGTTTACATACAACGGTAAGGAGTACACTCCGAAGTCATTCTATGAGTCATTGGGTCTGAAGGCTGAGGATTATATCTCTTTGACATCTTACACACATCATCCTTTCTATGAGCCATTCGTTCTCGAGATCCAGGACAACTGGCGCTGGGCTGAGTCTTACAACCTCCCTATCGACGAGTTGATGCAGGTGTTCGACAATGCTATCATGGAGGGTTACACAATCGCTTGGGGTAGCGACGTAAGTGAGGCCGGCTTCACACGCGACGGTACAGCTGTCATGCCCGATAATGCAAAGAAGGCAGATCTCGAGGGTTCTGATATGGCAAAGTGGCTCAAGTTGAGCGAAGAGGAGAAGAAGAACACTCCAAAGCCATCAAGCGAGAAGTGGTGTACACAGGAGGAGCGTCAGATTGCATATGACAACTGGGAGACAACTGACGACCACGGTATGCAGATTTTCGGTATCGCAAAGGATAAGGACGGCGTTGAGTATTATATGGTAAAGAACTCTTGGGGTGAGGCCGGAAAGTACAAAGGTATCTGGTATGCATCTAAAGCATTTGTTCGTTACAAGACTATGAACATAGTTGTTCACAAGAACGCTATTCCTAAGGATATCCGCAAGAAACTCGGTATCAAGTAATTTACCGATGCATTCATGGGCAGGCTCACAGGGCCTGCCCATTTTTTGTATATACGCTTTAAAACTGAAGTATTGATTATATAAGCTTGAGGTTCTTGGCTCTGGTGCATGCGTGTGAAGAGTTTTTGGCATGCAACTTCTCGAGGATATTCTGCCTGTGGCGGCTTACTGTGTATATGCTGATGTTGAGCATTGCGGCTATCTCCTTGCTTGACATTCCTGCGTCAATCATACGCAGAATCTCCTTTTCGCGGTTTGAGAGTATCTGCTTCGCGTCTACTTTGTTCAATAATACCGCTTTCCCTGTCAATGAATCCATAATCATGGCCGGTTGTTCTGTTGTGACAGGAGTGTAAAGGCAGAGTGCATATCTGACGGCATTACCCTCGTGAAAATAGAATATGCGGTGCAGTGTCTTAGTCTCTTCGCCACGAACGGTTTTCATTGTAATGACGCTTGACATGTAGTATTTGTCGCTCTTGCCGTTCCTTCGTACGAAATCAAAGAAATGCAGCTCATCTACCTGTTTCTGTTCTACGTCACAAGGAATAATCCTGTCGAAAATCTCGTTTTCCCAGATACTCTGTATGACTGTCCTCGTCCCTCTGCGGGCTATTCCTAATGTTTCGCTGAATCCTCCGTGAAAAATATGACTGCGATGAGTCTTGAGGTCGCTCAATACAGAGAGTGCATTCTCGGTAATGGCATAGCTTGCGGCAATTTCAAGATATGACTCCGGGTCAGGCTCGGAGTGTGTGTTGAAACTTTGGCAGATCAATCTGTTGTTCAGCAGGTTGTTCATAATGGTTATTTTTAACTATTGTGCCTGGTAATCAGTTTGTATACCTTTGCAAAGGTACGCAAACAAATGGTTATTTAATATGAAAAAAATATTTTTTACACTGATTTACTGTATGGCTATTATGGGTTCAACAGCACAGACGCTTGAAAGGATGCAATGGTTCAACGAGCCGGAGTCTTGGAAAACCGAGAATGGAGTACTTACAATGGAAGTGACGCCTCAGAGCGACTATTGGCGTATATCGCACTATGGTTTCACTGTTGACGACGCTCCGTTTCTGTATACATTGCGTGGTGGAGAGTTTGAGGTAAAGGTGAAGATTTCCGGAGAGTATAAAGTGCGTTTCGACCAGGCCGGCCTTATGTTGCGTGCCGATAAGGAAAATTATATAAAGACTGGTATAGAATTTGTTGACGGCAAGTATAACCTGAGTACGGTGGTGACGCATAAGACAAGTGACTGGAGTGTAATAGAACTTGATAGGCCTGTGGATTTTGTTTGGATTAAGGCGGTGCGCAGGCTCGATGCGGTTGAGATATTCTACTCGTTCGATGACAAGGAATACACGATGATGCGTAACTGCTGGTTGCAGGACAATACGCCGGTGATGGTAGGAATGATGGCTGCAAGCCCCGACGGAGATGGCTTCAAGGCTACATTTGAACATTTCAAGATAAAACATATGCCTGATCGGCGCCGTTTGGATTGGCTTGAGAAAAATCAGGAATGATAAAATGCTCCTCTCTTTGAAGAAAAGCGGGTCTTTCATTTAAAATTCTCTTAAATACAGCTATATTTGCTTAATCGTAAATATGGCTGTATTTTAATCGTACTATCATCATGAAAACAATAGAAAGAGAAAATATCGGGTGGGTAGACATGTTGCGCGTTGCCGCTTGCTTCCTTGTGGTGTTCTCGCATAGCTGTGACCCGTTTGTGGCCCATTTTGATGCAAACAGGGATATGTTTGTCACCGGGGTTTTCGCCGGTAGTCTTATGCGTCCTTGTGTGCCGCTGTTTGCAATGATGACGGCTGTGCTGCTTCTTCCGGTAAAGCGTGGGACTACTGTGACTGATTTCTACCGTAAACGTATCGGACGCATACTCCCTCCACTTGTTTTCTGGTCAATAGCATTGCCGTTGATGGCATTCTTCTATTTTACTGTAGTGAGTCCTGATACGCCCAATCCGCAGCTGTCAGTAGCCGACTATACAACAACTACGCTCGTGCAAAGACTCTATACGTTCATCTTTAACTTCAATTTTGATACAACCCCATTGTGGTATCTGTATATGCTCATAGGGCTTTATATAATAATGCCGATTGTGAGCAGCTGGCTTACGCAGGCATCGCAAAAGGAGATAAAGACATTGTTGTATATCTGGGGAGTGACACTGTTCTTGCCGTACATAAAGATGGCGGCGCCAATGCTAGGCTACGCGGGCAATTACGGGCATATGGGTCTTCTTGGTGAATGTGACTGGAACGTATACGGTACTTTCTATTATGTGTCGGGATTTGCTGGTTACCTTGTTCTTGCCTACTATCTTAAAACCTATCCTCTTGACTGGAGTTGGAAGAAAATCGCTGCAATATGTATCCCGATGTTTGCCATAGGGTATGCAATAACCTCTGTCGGCTACATTGTGACAAACGAATATTTCCCGGGTAATTATGCTTACCTTGAGATTCTGTGGTACTTTGCAGGAATAAATGTGTTCATGATGACATTCCCGGTGTTTATAACTGTGCAGAAACTGGCTGTACGGCCGCGCAAATGGCTGTCACAGGCAGCAAAACTCACTTTCGGAGTGTATCTGTGCCATTTTACATTTACGTTCTTTAGCTATGACCTTTATGACACCCCTGCGCTCCCTTATCTTGTGCGTATAGTGTTTGCTGCCATTACTACGGCAACCATAAGCGCATTGCTTGCTTGGGCGCTTTCAAGGTCCGGATTGACAAGGATTCTTGTCAGTTGAGCAGATCGTGTTGACAGATAGGCCGGCAGACAGTAGTGACATTGTCTGCCGGCTTCGCTTTCAATCTTTGAGAATCCTGTCTATTTGGTTTTCTTTGTATGTGGGTCTATCAATAGCCCTGTAGATGAGTGGGTAGTCTGTGAGAAAATAGGTGCAGTTGTTCGGGAGGAATGTTGTTTGGCTGTTGTTGTATTGTTTATATTTGAGATGAAACTCGAATATATACTGCACTCGCTGTGAAATGTCAAAGTAAACTTTGTCTATCTCGCTCATTTGTTACTATATTTGCAGAAAACTAGAGAATTGTTGCAATTTTTATAAATAAAGATATTTATTATGAAACTGTCTGTAAAAAACTATGCTATGAATCTTCTATCGGCGTTTGTGTTGCTTGCTCTTTTTTCGTTTGATGTGGCAGCGCAGAGTGTCAACAGGAAAATGGGCAAACCCACGGCCGAGGAGTTGAACATGACGGTCTATGATGCCGATTCGTCTGCAGTGGCTGTAGTGCTCTACAAAGAGTCTTATGTCAGCTATGATTGGGGCCGCGACGATTTCCAGGTCACTTACAATTTCAAAAGACGTATAAAGATTCTCAAGGAAGAGGGTGTGGAATATGCGAACGGAACAATCGTTTACATTGACAAAAAGGACAAAAGTCTTCTGAAAGAGCATGTCTATGGCCTTGAGGCGTCGGCCTACAATCTTGAGAACGGCAAGGTGGTGCGCAATAAGATGAAGGATGAGAATGTGTTCACGGAGCGTGTGACCGACAATGTAATGCAGATGAAGTATGCAGTGCCCCAGGCGAAGGTGGGCAGTGTGGTTGAGGTGGAGTACAAGATTGTCTCCGATTATTTCTTCCAGCCTCGCGACTGGTTCGCACAGGAGGAGATTCCCGTACGTTATGCCGAGCTTGAGATGCTTATCCCGGAATTCATCTCCTTCAATATCGAAAATCATGGAGCGGCTCTTCTGAATGTGACCTCTACGCCGTCTAACCAGAATATGTCTATCGGCGGTGGGCTTGTCGCGTGTTCGTCCGAGGAACGCAAGTATGTGGGAGAATATCTTCCTGCCATAAAGGATGAAGAGTATGTGTGGTGTCCGCAGGACTATCTTACTCAAGTGAATATGGAGTTCAAAGGTTATGATATACCGGGTGTGATACATCAGAGTTATTCCGGAAGCTGGGACCAGGTAGACAAGACTCTTTTTGATGACAGTGATTTCGGTGGCCGTATGAAGGCGTCCAATCCATTGCGTGAGGAGATGGAGGCTTTGTGCCTTGATACCTTGCCTACCGTGGAGAGGAAAGTTGTTGCCATTTATGGTCTTCTAAAGAGCCGTGTCAAGTGGAATGGCAAATATGCCTTGACGGGAAATAATTTCCGTCAGGTCCTCAAGGACGGAACAGGAGATAATGCAGATATAAACTTCATACTCATGAGCATGCTCAAGGATGCCGGTATTTCTTCTTATCCTGTGGTTATGAGCCGTAGGGACGAGAGGGCCTTGCCATATTCGCATCCTAGTATCGACCGCTTGTCTACCTTTGTGGTCGGTGTGCTTGAGAACGAGACGACGCTCATGTTCATTGATGCATCGGTTGAGCATGGCTATGTTAATGTCCTTCCTCCCCTGCTCATGACTTCCAGGGCCAGGCTCATGATGCCGGGCAATTGCCAGTGGATTAATCTCCAGCAGTTGGGCTCACACTCGTTACGCCGTACAATACAGGCTTCGCTGAGTGCAGAAGGAGCGATAGAAGGCCTTGTGTCTACCTATTATTATGGAATAGAGGCGGCTGACAAGCGCGAAGGGTATTTTGCGGCAAAAGACAGCGCCGATTATGTAAAGGCTATCGAGGACGAGAAGTCGATTGACATCACGGAGTACAATAGCTTCTCTATGAAGGATTTTACTCCTGTTGTCCGCGATGTGCTCAAATTTACCAAGAGCACCGATGTCAACGGTGACTATATTTATGTGAATCCTATGCTTTTTGCCCACGTGGAGGCTTCTCCTTTCGTTAACGAAAAGCGTGACTTGCCGGTTGAGTTCCCTAACCAGACACAATATACTGTCAATGTGGTGCTTGATATCCCCGAAGGTTATGTTGTTGAAGATAAGCCCGAGTCTTGCAATATAAAGATGAGTGACGGTGGCCTTTCTTTGTTGTATAACATAGTGCATCAGGGTAACAAGCTGATGCTCAAATATTCGTTCAATCTCGGCAGTATGATGTATCTGCCGTCCGATTATCAGGAGCTGAAGTGGTTCTGGGATTTTGTGGCGGAGAAGAACAATGCAATGCTGGTGCTCAAGAAACAGTGATGCCATGAGAAAACTGCTGTTGTTCCTGTTGTTGCTTGCGAAGGGGGGCGCTGTTCATGCACAGGTCTATTCCGTTGTCGAGGAGAGTACGACGGATGTAGAGTATATCTCTGCTACGCAGATGGTGTGCAGGGAGCGGCGTGTGATAACCGTTCTTGACAAGAAGGGTCTTCATGCTGCCGATTTTCAAGTGAGTCTCAATAAGGGTTATTCCTCGTTGAATCGTTTCTCGGGTGTTGTGACAGATGCCAATGGTAAGGTGGTGCGCAAGATTAAGAAAGGGGACCTTGCGTATTCCGAGTACTCTGAAATGCTCGCCGACGATGCCTGTTATTACCATTATGGATGTGCGTCTCCTGGCTATCCTTTCACGGTGACATACGAATGGGAAGAGAAACATGAAGATGGAATAGTGGGTTTACCGCTTTTTGTCCCGCAGAACGAGTATCATCAGGCTGTGCGCAGTGCGCATTATCACCTTGAAGCCTCCCCGGGGCTTGAATTCGGATATAAAGTGTTCAATGTCGATGCCGACGTCAAGGAGAGTGTAGGGGAAAAGGGACGCAAGGTGCTCGATATTGTGCTTGATAGTTTGCCGGCGCTTCGTAAGGAACCATTCTCTCCCTCTATGTACGAACTTTTGCCTCATGCTTATGTCGTTCCTGCAACGTTTGTCTTTGACGGTTATGAGGGCAGTTACGCAAGCTGGCAAGAGTATGCGGCGTGGCTCCATTCTCTTATGGAGGGTAGAGGCGTATTGCCGCAGGACTTTGTCTTGGAACTTAAACAAAAGGCATCGCAGTGCGGTGGTGACCGCGAGAAAGTGCAGCTTGTTTATGACATTCTCGCTTCGTCTACACGATATGTCAGCGTTCAGCTGGGTGTAGGCGGTATGCAGCCGGCTCCGGCGTCCGAGGTCCATCGCACAGGTTATGGCGATTGCAAGGCTTTGACGAATTATGCACGGGCAATGTTGGCAGAGCTGGGGATAGAGTCAAATTACGTGGTAATAAATACTGAACGGGAGGATATCACGAAGGATTTTGTCAACGGAGCGCAATTCAATCATGCAATACTGCAGGTGCCTCTTCCTGGTGATACGCTGTGGCTGGAGTGTACCAATCCGACGTTGCCGTTGGGCTATCTGCACGACGGTATTGCCGGGCATGAGGCTCTTGTTGTTGATGATGCCGGTGGTGTAGTGTGTCGTTTGCCTGCATATGCCGACTCGTTGAATGTCCAGTTGAACAGGATGACGCTGACGCTTGCTGCCGACGGTGGGGTGGTTGCTGCAGTGCGACGTGAATGCAGGGCTGCTCAATATGAGTCTCTCAAGTTCTTTTCAAGGCTCTCCGAGGTTGAAAAGCGTGACTTTTTGCGTTCGTCTCTGGATATGCCCAATGCCGATGTCGGCGGAATCGGTATTGAGGAAATCAAGGATGGTGAACCGTTTTTTGCGGTCGAGTGCTCTGTGGAGTCGGGCCGTTACGGCTCAAGAAGCGGCAACAGGCTCTTCCTTCCGTTGAATCCTTTCAAATCAACGGTCTCTCTCCCCGAAGAGGAGGAACGCCGCTCGGATATTGTGATAAGAAGCGGTGGTGTCTATCTGGACAGCGTAGAATTCGTTTTACCCGATGGTTTAGAGGTCGAGTCTTTGGCGGAGCCGGTCGATGTCTCTACACCTTTCGGTAGTGTAAGCCTCAATGTTGTGCAGGAGGGCAATTCTGTTTTCGTGGTCCAAAGGTCGAGTATTGTTAAAGGACGTTATCCCAAGGAGATGTACGGGGCTCTGCGGTTATTTGTGAAGCTCCTGTCCGGTATAAGCGACTCTAAGATGGTTCTCCGTAAGGTCAAATAGACTTTTATCTGTCATAACGGCTGTCCGCCGCCTGAGTATTCAGGCGACGGACAGTTGCTTTTGTGTTTGTATATCCTAAAAAATATTATTTGTCCTGAAAAAATATGCACTTGATGCCGGAATATACAATCTCTTTTTGTATTTTTACAAGTTGAAGAGAATTTGCTTTAATTTGCCCGTAATGTAGAGTTTGAGCATCGGCGTGCGGTTGACAGGCCCCGAGGGCAGGCCTGGAATAATTTTTGTGGGTATAACCCGTAATAGAGTTTCTCTTCCCGAGCAAAGCAAAAATAAAAATAATATATAATGGGTCAGAAATGGAAATATCAACCTCCGACATACGAACAGACTTTAGCGGCTAAGGCGCTATCGGCAGAGTTGGACATAAGTCCCATACTTTGCAGTTTGCTCGCGAAGCGGGGTGTAACCTCTGCTGCCGAAGCAAGGAATTTCTTCCGCCCGAAGCTCAGCAATCTCCATAACCCGTTCCTCATGAACGACATGGACATTGCCGTGAGGCGCCTAAACAAGGCTCTAGGCAAAAAGGAGCGCATACTTGTGTATGGCGACTACGATGTTGACGGCACTACTGCCGTAGCTTTGGTGTACAAGTTCCTGCAGCAGTTCTCATCGAATATAGACTACTATATTCCCGACCGTAACGAGGACGGTTACGGCATATCAAAACGTGGAGTGGATTACGCCTATTCAACAGGCGTAAAGCTCATTATCGTGCTCGATTGCGGCATCAAGGCTATCGATGAGATAGCATATGCAAAGTCGTTGGGCATTGATTTCATCGTGTGCGACCATCATGTGCCCGATGAGGAACTTCCTTGTGCGGTCGCAATCCTCAACCCGAAGAGGGTCGACTCCACATATCCTTATCCGCATCTGTCGGGTTGTGGCGTGGGCTTCAAGTTCATGCAGGCCTTTGCCATGGATAACGGTATACCTGCCGAACAGCTCTACACGTTGCTTGATTTGGTGGCAGTGAGTATCGCTTCGGATCTTGTACCCATTATGGGCGAGAACCGTATACTGGCATTCCATGGTATCAAACAGATAAACCATAGCCCGAGCATCGGTCTCAAGGCTATTATCCAGGTGTGCGGCCTTGCCGAGAAGGAGATAAACATCAATGACATCATTTTCAAGATAGGTCCTCGTATCAATGCTTCGGGCCGTATACAGCAGGGAAAGGTGGCTGTTGACCTCCTCATCGAGAATAACCTGCGTGCAGCACTTGATATGAGCCAGCAGATAAACGAGTTCAACGAGACCCGCAAGGAACTTGACAAGAGCATGACCGAGGAGGCCAACCGCATTGTCGAGGGTCTTGAGAGTTTTGACGAGCAGCGTGCCATTGTAATTTTCAATGCCGACTGGCACCGTGGAGTGATAGGCATTGTTGCATCACGCCTTACCGAGGTATATCATCGTCCGGCAGTGGTCCTTA
The DNA here is from genome assembly GCA_937900095.1 of uncultured Bacteroidales bacterium. GTDB lineage: Bacteria > Bacteroidota > Bacteroidia > Bacteroidales > Bacteroidaceae > HGM04593. Next base: position 37,665 of record CALCEC010000031.1, read on the forward strand.
CCTGCTCGGGCGACATTGCCACCGGTTCGGCCCGCTCGGTAACCGGCTTTGATGTATATAAGGCGATGGAGAGCTGTCGCGACCTGCTTGAGAACTTCGGCGGGCACACATATGCAGCCGGCTTCTCGCTCAAGGTAGAGAATGTTGATGCCTTTGCAGAGCGTTTCAAGGAGTATGTATCCGAGAATATCCTGCCGGAGCAGACCGCACCGGTGATTGAGATAGACGCGGAACTCGACTTCCACCAGATATCGCGCAAGTTCTTCAATGACCTGAAGAAGTTTGCTCCGCACGGACCTGACAATCCCAAGCCGATATTCTGTACACACAACGTGTGCGACTACGGAACAAGCAAGGTGGTGGGTCGCCGTCAGGAGCATATAAAGCTTGAACTTGTCGACAACAAATCGAACACCATACTCAACGGTATAGCCTTCGGGCAGAGCCGTCAGGCAAAATACATAAAGTCGAAACAGTCATTTGACATCTGCTACACCCTTGAGGACAATACCTACAAACATGGCGAGGTGCAGCTGCAGATAGAAAGCATACATACTAAGGTTACCCGATAATGACATATGATGAGATACTGAAACATTATTGGGGTTACGATGATTTCCGCGGCATACAGCGCGAGATTATCGAGAGTATCGGTGCCGGACATGACACGCTCGGTCTTATGCCCACTGGTGGAGGAAAGAGTATTACCTTTCAGGTGCCTGCACTCGCACAGGAGGGGCTGTGCATTGTTGTCACTCCTCTCATTGCACTAATGAAGGACCAGGTGGCCAATCTGCGCAGCCGAGGCATCAAGGCTGCGGCCGTCTACTCGGGTATGCGTACAAGTGAGATTGTCACGGCACTCGAGAACTGCATCTTCGGTGATTACAAGTTTCTTTATATATCCCCCGAGAGAACATCCTCGGAACTCTTCCTCAAGAAGATACAGCGTGTAAAGATATCCTTTATAACAGTGGATGAGGCTCACTGTATCTCGCAGTGGGGACATGACTTCCGTCCTGCCTACCGCGAGATAAGGCAGTTGCGCGGAATCTTTCCGTCTGTGCCCGTTCTTGCCCTTACTGCCACAGCCACACCCGAGGTGGTGAAGGACATACAGCAGCAGTTGGGCTTTGCCAGGGAGAACTGTTTCAGCATGAGTTTCGGTCGCAAGAACCTTGTGTATGTGGTGCGCCACACCGAGAACAAACCGCAGGAACTGTTGCACATACTCAACCGCATGAGCGGCTCGGCTATAGTATATACCCTCAACCGGAAGAAAACGAAAGAGGTGTGCGATATTCTGCTCGAGAACGGTATTACGGCGGAGTATTATCACGCAGGTCTCTCGCCCGAGAGCAAGGATGCAAAAGAGGAGGCGTGGAAAAGCGGCAGAGCGCGTGTTATGGTCTCTACAAATGCTTTCGGAATGGGTATCGACAAACCCGATGTGCGTCTTGTGGTGCACGTCGATTTGCCCAGTTCCATAGAGGCTTATTTCCAGGAGGCAGGCCGTGCAGGTCGTGACGGTAAGGACGCGTATGCGGTAACCCTTTTCAGCCGTGTCGACAGACAGGTGGTGGCGCGTCGCCTCTCCGACAACTACCCCTCGCAGGATTTTATCCGGGAGATTTATGACGAAATCTGTTATTATTACAGTATGGCGTTGGGCGATGGTCTCAACTGTACATTCGAGTTTTCGTTGGGCGATTTCTGCAAGGATTACCGCCGTCCCACATTGCAGACCGACAGTGCCCTGAGAATCCTCACCCGCATGGGCTATCTTGAGTATGTAGAGGAGATGGAGTACTCCTCGCGTGTGCGCTTCATTGTGGGAAAGGATGCCCTTTACCGTTTCCGTGGCTTGCCTGCCGACTATGAACTGCTTATAAATGCTCTTCTACGCAACTACAGCGGGCTTTTCAGTGATTATGTGTTCATTGACGAGCGCTATCTGTCACGCATAACAAAACTGTCGCGTCACCGTATGTATGAGATTTTCGTCTCGCTCAGCAACCGCGGCCTTGTGTCCTATGCACCATCGAAGAAGTGCCCGATAATAACCTTCACCCGTCACCGTGTGTTGGGCAGTGAGCTGCGCTTTGCACGCGAGGTGTACGACGAGCGTAAGGCTATCTTCGGAGAGCGTCTAAAGGCGGTCATCAATTATGCCACAAGTGACAGCAAATGCCGTAGCAGACTGTTGCTCGAGTATTTCGGTGAAAAGGATAGTGACGACTGCCGCAGATGCGATGTATGTGTGTCAAAGCGTGTGCAGGGAAAGGTAATACAGCTTGGCAGTAAAGAGCAGGCTGTGATTCAGTTGCTTTCCGACGGAAAGCCCCATGACATTGACGAACTGTCGGCTTTGGGACTGACAGACAGCGAACGCAAACAACTGTTGCGTATTTTGTGTGATGAGGAAAAGATAAGGATTGCCGATGGCAAGATTACAATATGAACAATTAATATTTAAACAGCTATGATAACATTTATTGTGTGCCTTGCGGCACTTATTGTCGCTTATTTTACTTATGGAAAGTACCTTGAAAAGGTGTGTGGCATTGATGCTGCAAATCCTGTTCCCTCAAAAACAATGTATGACGGTGTCGATTATATACCAATGCCCCGTTGGAAGGTCTTCCTTATCCAGTTACTGAACATTGCCGGTCTTGGTCCTATCTTCGGTGCGTTGCTCGGTGCGGCATATGGCCCGGTAGCTTTTCTTTGGATTACGCTCGGTGGAATATTCATGGGTGCCATGCACGACTTTATTTCAGGTGTGATATCCCTAAAAAGCAATGGGCAGAGTCTGCCCGAAATAATCGGTAGCTACCTCGGTAACGGAACAAGGACTTTCATGCGCATATTCTCAGTACTCCTCATGGTGCTTGTGGGTGCAGTATTCATGTCCCAGCCTGCGGAGCTGATAGCATCAAATATCTCAATACCTTCTCTTGAGGTTCAGGTATTCAGTGGTATGTCGTGGGAACTTGTCGCTGTGCTTGCCGTTATCCTTGTCTATTATATCCTTGCCACCCTGTTGCCCATTGACAAGCTCATCGGCCGTATATATCCGCTCTTCGGTATTGCACTGCTTGTCATGGCTGTGAGCATACTTTATATACTGCTTGTGCATAGCGATACATATATGATTCCCGAGCTTACGTCACTTGAGAATCAGATAGCTGATTCCGATAAGTTTCCCATTGTGCCTATGCTCTTTACTACAATAGCTTGTGGCGCGATCTCGGGCTTTCACGCAACGCAGTCGCCTATGATGGCACGTTGCATGACGTCGGAGAAGCAGAGCCGCAGCATCTTCTACGGTGCAATGATAGCCGAAAGTATTGTTGCGCTCATCTGGGCCGCTATCGGCATGGCCTTCTGGGGTGGAGTAGACGGGCTCAATGCGGCAATAGCCGAGTATGGTGGCAGTGCTGCAAAGATGGTAGACGTGATAACCAGTACTACAATGGGATCTGTGGTCGCTACATTTGTGCTTGTGGGTGTTGTCGGTTGTGCAATAACATCGGGTGATACGGCTTTCCGTTGTGCAAGGCTCATCGTGGCCGATATATTCGGCATTGAGCAGAAGAATCTCTTGAAGAGGGTGTATGTTTCCTTGCCACTTTTTGCTGTGGCACTATTCATTATATTCGCCCTGCCTTTCCAGACAATATGGAGCTATTTTGCATGGTGTAACCAGACTTTGGCCGTGATAACATTGTGGTGCATCACTGTATATCTGTTCAAGAATGGAAAGCCTATTGTCATAGGTAGCCTGCCGGCATTAGTGATGACATACGTGTGCTCATCGTATATATTCATCTCACCTATGATGTGCGGAATGGAGAACCGTACGCTGGCATATATTCTTGGCGCTGTATTGACGCTGCTTATTGCTGCTGCAGTACATGTAAAGGCAAAAGGAAAGTGAAGATTCCATGTTTAAATGAGGCCGGGTCAAAATCACTTTTGACCCGGCCTATGTTTTTCGGTATCTATATTTGTTTCTCATGAAAAAACTTTCCTTTCATCCTGGCTGCTTTGTCCGCGGGTGAAGTCGGGGATTTCAACGGGTGTGCCGCCGTTGCTTGCCGATATATCGGTGAGCTCTACAAGACAGCTCCATAGTGCTGCGTCATATACATTCATGTCAAGCGGAAGGCCGTTGCGAAGACAGTGTATCAGGCGGCAGTCCATGGCATAGTCTATCCAGCGGCGACCGCACAGTTCCTCGCCACGCTGTTTGTACATCTCCACAAATGGGTGGCGGTATTGTTCCATCAGTCTGTTGCACTCTTCGCCTATAGCAACGTTGTCGCTGTCGGGGCTAAAGGCAAATGCCTGTACGGGATATTTCTGCGCAAAGCCTTCTGTGCCGCTGATTATGAACGAGCGGCTGTAGGGGCGTGGCAGTGTTATGCAGTGTTGTACAAGAATGGTATGTCCCTTTTCTGTGGTGATGATCGAGCTGTTCATGTTGCCTTGCAGGCTGTTGTCGCCAACAGCCTTTGAGGAACAGGACACTATGTTCTTCATCCTATCGTCACGGTTTATTCCCATAGCCAATGCTACAGGGCCAAGACCATGCGTAGGGTATGGGTTGCCATTGTGTCTGCTCATGAATTCCACCTGCCAGTTGCTCCATTTGCGGCCTCCTTCGTCATTGGTGGCAATACGTTCGCGCAAGTCATGAAGGTACGAGCCCTCGGCATGGATTATCTCGCCAAGTCTGCCCTGCTGTACCATGTTCAGGGTGCAGAGTTCAAATTCGTCGTAGCAGCAATTCTCAAGCATTATGCAGTGGCGCTGTGTCTCCTCTGCGGTGTCAACGAGTCTCCAGCAGTCGGCAACGGTTGTCGCTGCCGGTACTTCTGTCGCAACATGCTTTCCGCACTGCATGGCATATACGGCAATGTCGGCATGGCTTGCCCAGTCGGTACATATATACACAAGATCAATGTCCGGTTGGCGGCACAGACGTTTCCAGCCATCGCTGTCGCAATAGGTAGTGGGGGTGTCTCCTCCCTGTTCTGTGATGATGCCCTTGGCCTCCTCAATGTTCTCTTCAACAAGGTCGCACAGGGCGGTTATACGGCATCCCTCAATGTGCATCATCCGGTGTACGGCACGCTTCGCACGCACGCCCAGGCCCACAAAGCCTATGCGTACGCACTCAATGGGTTCGCACTGCAGTTGCAACACGTTCCTGCCCCCTATGTTATTGCCGTTATTGCTCATTCTGTAATCTCTGATTACAAAATAACAAAAAATGTATCTGCTTTCAAAGCTTTTAAGGTGAATTAACGCAGATTGTGTTTAAAACAGAGAACGGAAACGTGCGGTCAGCACATTCCCGTCCTTTATTGGTTATTGAAGATGCTTGATAGCCTTCATTTATATCTCTTTCAGTTTCTCTTTGGCTTCCTCGTTACCTGCATTGGCTGCCTCGCGGTATAGGTCTTTGGCAAGGCTCTTGTCACGGCCAATGCCTTTGCCCTCGTAATAACAGTCTGCCATAATCTTTGTTCCTGTATGGTTGCCAAGCAGGTGCAGCTCACGCGCGAACTTGTATACTTTCTTGTTGTTCCCGGCATTGCGCTCGTGTTCAATCATAAGTTGCAACGCCTCTTCGTTCTTCTCATCTGCGGCAGCTCTTATATGTTTAAGTCCGTCACGTCCATCGGCCTGTAACAGTTTGCCATACTCCAACATTGCGACGGGGTACTTGAGCTCTGTTCCCTTGCGTAAGAATTCTTCTGCCTTAACTTTGTCTTGCGGTACCATAGTCCCGTCAAGGTATCTATGGCCCATTTCTACAAGTGCGCGTGGCTCGTTCTGTTCGGCGGACTTGGTAAAGAGGTCATGTGCCTTTACTTTGTCGGCCTCTGTTCCTGTACCGTTCTCTGTCATTACGGCAAGGTCGTACATGG
>CALCEC010000032.1 GCA_937900095.1 uncultured Bacteroidales bacterium
CCATGTACGACCTTGCCGTAATGACAGAGAACGGTACAGGAACAGAGGCCGACAAGGCCAAGGCACATGACCTCTTTACCAAGGCCGCCGAGCAGAACGAGCCACGTGCATTGCTTGAGATGTACAGACGTTACACAAACGGTACAATGGTCGTGCAGAATGCCACGGTAGCCGAAGAACTCCTGCAAAAATCGGCAGAACAGGGATATCCGCCCGCAATGCTCGAATACGGCAAGCTCCTGATAAGCAGCGGACGTGACGGCATAGGATATATCAAGGCTGCAGCAGACGAGAAAATGGACGAAGCCTTGATTTACATGTATGACCATGAACTAAAGGCCGGCAACGGCAAGCAGGCATACGCATACGCCAAGGAACTGCATATAAAGAGAAACAGGCAAGGCACGAGATTCTTGGCCGACTGTTACCTAAACGGTATTGGAGTGAAGCGTGACAAGAGCCTTGCTAAAGACCTCTACCGCGAGGCGGGGGAATAATATTACACCTTAATCCTACTCCCTTATATCTGCTCCCCACATAAGTTTCTCTTGCAGGTTCTGGATGAAGGAGTGCTCGCGGCTGCGTATGATAAGCTGCTTGTAGTCGGCTTTGCGCACTGTTATATGTGTTGTCTCGTTACAGCTCTCGTTGCGTCCGTCGAGGGCGATGAGGAAATTGTGGCTGCGACTGTTTACCTTGATGTCTATCTGTGCGCTGTCGCTTATCACCAGCGGACGGGCGCTAAGGCTGTGTGGGGCAATGGGGGTGAGCACGAGCACGTTGGCATCGGGGGCGATGATGGGGCCTCCCACGCTCAACGAGTAGCCTGTTGAGCCTGACGGGGCTGCCACTATGAGTCCGTCGGCCTGGTATATGATTCTGTCGGTGCCGTTGAGTGTTGCTTCTATTGTCATCATCGATGAGCTGTCATGCTTCATTATGGCAATCTCGTTGAGTGCAAAGGGGTAGTTCCTGAGCTCCTTGCCGTCTGTCACGGCCTCAATTATGTTGTGCTCCTCCACCTCATAGTCTCCGCTGTGTATCTTGCCCAGCACATATCCGATATCCTCGTTGGAGGTCGTTGTGAGGAATCCTAAACGGCCCGCATTGATGCCGAGGATGGGGATTGCCTTGCGGCCTATGCGGCTTGCCGTGCGCAGGAGTGTTCCGTCGCCTCCGAAACTGATGGCAATGTCGGCTGTGAAATCATCGCCGGTGATGAGCTCCGCGGGCTGTGGCATCTCAATGCCTTCCGACATAAGGAACTCGTAGAAAGGTTGGTCTATGCTGAATGTGTCGCCATATTCTGTTATGGCGCAGAACAGCTGTCCTATGCTTCTTGACTTCTTTGACTGGTGCTTGTTCCCGAAAATTGCGAATCTCATCCTGTTAATATTTTTTGACATCAGTTTATAGCCTTATAACGTGTTCAGCGCGTTTACGCACTAAATGGGCTACAAAATTAAGATAAATTATTATATAAAGTTTTTTATTTGTGCTATTTTTGCAAAAGATATGGATTATAATGCCATTGGTGTGGACTGTGGCGTTATGTAAGAGTTGTTTATATGAAGACAAAGTTAAGTGTTAATATCAATAAAGTAGCGACGATAAGGAATGCCCGTGGCGGCAATAACCCTGACATCCTGGCTGTTGCAAAGGACTGTGAGGCTTTCGGTGCCGACGGCATCACCGTGCATCCACGTCCCGACGAACGCCATATTCGCCGTGCCGATGTCCCTGCGCTCCAGGCTATCCTGCGCACGGAATTCAATATAGAGGGCTATCCCACAAGGGATTTTATGGACCTTGTGCTGCGTGTGCGTCCTTCACAGGTTACGCTGGTGCCCGACAAACCCGAACAGCTGACCTCGAACAGCGGCTGGGACACCGTTGCCGAACAGGATTTCCTACGCGACGTTCTCAATGACTTGCGAGGTAACGGAATACGCAGCTCGATATTCATTGATGCCGATGCGCGCATGGCAGAGTATGCGGCAAAGGCGGGTGCCGACCGTGTAGAACTTTATACCGGCCCATATGCTCACAATTATGCCACTGACCGCGATGCTGCGATTGCGCCTTTCCTTGAGACTGCGAAAGTGGTGAAGCAGTTGGGTATAGGCCTCAATGCCGGTCATGACCTGAGCCTTGAAAACCTAAAGTTCTTCACTGACGTGATAACCTGGGTCGATGAGGTATCTATCGGTCATGCGCTCATTTGCGACGCCCTTTATATGGGGCTTGAGAATACTATCAAGGCCTATCAGAAATGTTTGATAAAATAATAAAACAACAATAAACTATGATTTTTCTTACAGAGGTTGCCGCGGAGGCAACAACCACAGAGGTTCTGACAGCTGTTGCGGAGCCGGTACAGGAGAGTTTGAATATCCTTGAACTTGCCATGAAGGGCGGTTGGATTATGGTTGTACTTGCGATATTGTCAATCTTGGGCGTATACATCTTTGTGGAGCGCTTCATGACCCTGCGCAAGTCGATGAAGAGAAACCCGTATCTGCTCGACCGCATAAAGGACAATCTCCGTGACAATGACGTGAAGTCGGCAATGAACTATTGCGAGAAGCAGAATACTCCAATGTCGCGTATCCTTGCAAAGGGCGTTAAGGATTATAAGCTTGACGCTGTTTCTGTGCGTCAGGTGCTCGAGAATAATGCAGGTCTTGAGATTGCCAACCTTGAGAAGGGTCTTCCCGTGCTCTCTACAATCGCTGCCGTTGCGCCGATGCTTGGTTTCTTGGGTACTGTGACCGGTATGGTGCAGGCTTTTTGGCAAATGTCGAATGCAGGTAACAACATCGATATCTCGTTGCTGTCAGGCGGTATCTATGAGGCCATGGTGACCACTGTCGGTGGTCTTGTAGTGGGTATCATCGCAATCTTTGCATACAACTATCTTGTGGCTCAGGTCGACAGGGTACAGAACTTCATGGAGGCCGATATGATTGAGTTTCTGGAGATTCTGGCCGAGGAAAAGGACGGCAAAGAGAACAATGATTGATAACAACGGCAAAGTAAAGTCTTTATGATAAAGAGAAGAACAAAGGCTATAGACGGTTTCTCAATGTCTTCGATGACTGATATCATCTTTTTGTTGCTGATATTCTTCATGCTGACATCGACAATCGTTGCGCCTAATGCGATAAAGGTGTTGTTGCCCGAGGGTAAAGCGCAGACACAGGCGAAGCCTCTGGCACGTGTTACCATAGACAAGGAACTGAACTTCTTTGTGCAGTGGGACAAGGACGAGCCTATGCAGATAGAGGGTATCGAGGAGTTGACTGCTTTCCTTTTCGATTGTCGAGAGAAGGATGAGGAGATGTATATTGCCCTTTATGCCGATGCAACTATCCCGTACGGCGAGGTAGTCAAGGTGCTTAATATTGCAAACGATAACGAGTTCAAGATGGTGCTTGCTACACGGCAGCCCGACAAAAAGTGATGAAAGATATTTCAAAAGAGAAATTATACGGTATTGCAGGTACGCTCCTGTTTCATCTTGCGGTGCTGGTTCTGCTCTATTTCATTGTTATGGAACAGATTCCTTTGCAGCCCGAGAAGAGCAACATCGAGATGCAGAGTGCCATTGAGGACCTTGCAGGCGAGGAGTTCTTCGAGGCAAAGATGATGACTGACGTACAGCCCCAGGTGTCAAAGTCCGACCCTGCCCCCGAAGCTCCTGCCAAGGACCCGCTCATCGCACAGAATTATGAGGAGAGTGTGCCTGTAGATACACTCGACTCAAAGAAGCAGGAAAAGCAAAAGCCTGTGGTGAGCGAGGAAGAGAAACGTCGCAAGGAGGAGGCCGAGAGACTGGCTGCCGAAGAGGCGGCGCGGCGTGCCGCAGAGGAGGCCGAGCGCAAGGCCAAGGAGAAGATTGCGAATTCGGTTGCAGGAACTTTCGGCAAGTCAAGTAGCCTTAGCAGCAAGAGTGGTGAGAGTGAGGGTGTAGGCAGTACAGGAAGCACTGCGGGTGGCACCGATAAGGGTGTTGTCAAAGGTTCCGGTAACGGCCTGGGCATAGAGTATAAGGTGGGTAACCGCAGGGTAGTAGGCGAACTTGACAGGAATATACCTGTTCAGGAAGAAGGCGTGGTGATTGTGAATGTCACTGTGAATCCTCAGGGTAAAGTAGTGAGTGCAAATGCAAAGACTGCGTCTATCGCGTTGAAACAGGCTGCTGAAAAGGCTGCCTATGAGATAAGGTTCAATAATGTCTCTGACTTGACAGAGAATGAATCGGGTACAATAACATTCCGCTTTAATATGAAGTATTGATTATGAAGAAAGTATATCTATTCCTTGCCGACGGTTTCGAGACCGTTGAGGCTCTGGCTCCTGTAGACGTGATGCGTCGTGCAGGCATCGAGGTGGTAACAGTGTCTATCATGCATCGCCGCGAGGTTGTGTCGGCACAGAACGTGACCGTAGCGGCAGATCTCCTTTTCGAGGATGTGTGCCTGTGTGATGCCGATGCACTTGTGTTGCCCGGCGGTGGCGTGGGAACCGACAATCTCTCGGCCCATGAGCCTCTGCGCGCGGCACTGAAAGATGCCCACTCAAAGGGTACGCTTGTGGCTGCGATATGTGCGGCTCCAATGGTATTCGGACGCATCGGAATACTCGAGGGCCGCAAGGCTACCTGTTATCCGGGTTGCGAGAGTGACCTCTTCGGTGCTGAATACACTGCCGTTGCGGTACAGGAGGATGGAAATATAATTACAGGTTGTGGCCCCGGCGTCTCTTTTGACTTCGGTTTCGCACTTGTAAGGCGTCTGTGCGGAGCAGATACGGTAGCGACTCTGCGTTCGCAGATGCAATTCTAAAAGCATTTATTATGAAAAAATATCTTATTGTAGTTGCCGGCGGCAAAGGGCTGCGTATGGGCGGTGATTTGCCCAAACAGTTCCGGCTGATAGGAGGAAAACCTGTCCTCATGGTGACTTTGGAACGTCTGCATTCAATAGATCCTGCAATGCAGCTGATACTAGTCCTTCCGGCCGAGCATCTTGAGCTCTGGAAGGAACTCTGCAAGGAGCATGCCTTTGCAGTTCCCCTGTTGCTTGCACAGGGTGGTGCAACACGTTTCCACTCGGTACAGAATGGTCTTGCGCAGGTTGATGACATTGACGAGGCGCTTGTGGGTGTGCACGACGGTGTGCGTCCGTTCGTGTCGCAGAGGGTTGTAGATGACTGCTTCCGTGAGGCATGGATACACGGTGCTGCGATACCTATGATTGAGTTGCAGGACAGTCTGCGTCACATCGTAGGCGGCAACGGTGTTACCGAGGTGGTGCGCCGTGACCGTTACCGTCTGGTGCAGACACCGCAGGTATTCAAGCTCTCTGTGCTGCGCCGTGCTTACGAGCAGCGCTTTGTAGAGGCCTTTACCGATGACGCATCCGTGGTTGAGGCTGCCGGAATGCAGGTGGTTGCTGTCGAGGGCAACCGTGAGAACATCAAGCTCACTACACCGTTTGACCTGATGGTCGCAAAGACCCTGATGGAATGCTGGACACCACAAAGAGAAATATAAAATATCTTCCGGGTGTCGGGGAACAGCGCGCAGCGTTACTTGCCGGGGAACTGAATATCCGTTCCCTTTACGACCTGTTGTACTATTTCCCATACAAATATGTCGACCGCAGTCGCGTCTTCAAGGTGAGCGAGTTGGGCGGTCATCTGCAACATGTGCAGCTTGTGGGCGAGATACGCTCCTTTGAGGAGTTGGGAGAGGGCGCACGTCGCCGTCTGGTGGCGCATTTTACCGATGGCACGGCATTTGTGGACCTTGTATGGTTCAAAGGCCTGAAATATATCAGGAGCAGTCTCAAACTCTCCACGCAGTATGTTGTCTTCGGCAAGCCCTCGGTGTTCAACGGCAGGGTGAATATTGCTCACCCTGATGTGGATGACGCTTCCACACTCAAACTTAGCAATATGGGTCTTCAACCATATTACAATACCACGGAGAAGATGAAACGGCGCGGGCTCAACTCCAATGCGATAGCCAAGCTTGTACATAATCTGTTCCAGCTTCTTGACAGGGAGATGGAGGAGACTCTCACTGAAGATATTGTCCGCAAGAACGGTCTTATGTCACTTGACAATGCCCTGCGCATAATACACTTTCCAAAGAATACCAAAGAGTTGCAGCTCGCACAGCACAGGCTCAAGTTCGAGGAGCTGTTCTACATACAACTGAACATACTGCAATATGCACGCGACAGGCAGATGCGCTACGTGGGGCACCGTTTTGCGAAGGTGGGTGATATGTTCAACCGCTTCTTCCACGAGAACCTGCCGTTTGAGCTCACAGGGGCACAGAAGAGGGTTATACGGGAGATACGCAGGGATGTGAACAGCAATCGCCAGATGAACCGCCTGTTGCAGGGTGATGTGGGTAGCGGAAAGACTCTTGTGGCCCTGTTCTCCATGCTGCTTGCAAAGGACAACGGTTATCAGGCCTGTATACTTGCTCCGACAGAAATCCTTGCCGAGCAACACTTCGCGACAATCAAAAGAATGTTGGGCGGACTGCCTGTAAGGGTGGAGTTGCTCACGGGAAGCACCAGACAAAAAGAGCGTGTTCCTCTTTTTGCGGCTCTTGAGGCAGGCGAGGTTGATATCCTTGTAGGTACGCATGCGGTACTTGAGGATAACGTGCTCTTCTGCAATCTGGGTCTTGTGGTCATTGATGAACAACACCGTTTCGGTGTTGTACAGCGTGCGAAGATGTGGGCAAAGAACAGCATCCCGCCGCATATTCTTGTGATGACGGCAACTCCCATTCCACGTACTTTAGCGATGACTCTTTACGGTGATCTTGATGTCTCTGTAATCGACGAGCTGCCACCCGGACGCAAACCGATATCCACAAAGCACATATTCCGCGAGAAGGCCGATGCCATGTACTCCTTCATCCACGGTCAGCTGCGCGAGGGACGTCAGGTGTATGTTGTATATCCGCTTATCAGCGAGAGCGAGAAACTCGACCTCAAGAATCTTGAGGATGGCTACAAGCACCTGTGCAATGTCTTCTGTGATTACAGGCTCAGCAAACTGCATGGCAAGATGAAACCCAAGGAAAAGGATGACGAAATGCGCCGTTTTGCTTCGGGCGAGACGCAGATACTTGTCTCCACCACGGTTATCGAGGTTGGCGTTGATGTGCCAAATGCATCGGTTATGGTGATTGAGAATGCAGAGCGTTTCGGTCTGTCGCAGCTGCATCAGCTGCGTGGACGTGTGGGACGCGGGGCATCGCAGTCCTACTGCATCCTTGTCACGGACTATAAGCTCTCCGAGGACACCCGCAAGCGCATGGAGATAATGACTACCAGCAACGACGGCTTTGAGATTGCCGAGGCCGACCTTAAACTGCGTGGGCCCGGTGATATCGAGGGTACGCAACAGAGCGGCATTGCCTTTGACCTGAAGATAGCCAATCTTGCCCGTGATGAGCAGCTCCTGCAATATGTACGTGAGGTGGCACGTGAGGTGCTGGAGACTGACCCTGAACGAAATAATCCGCAGAATAAGGTACTGTGGGAACGGTTGCGTTTGATTAAGGATATGAAGAACTGGAACTGGGGCGCAATATCCTGAAAGTGGCTTTGTGTTCTCTCTTTGATACTTTCACATATAAAGACTATCTGATTATTTTGCCGTTTTAATGCTGCCCAGAACAGCTTTTAATGCCTTTTTGCAAATCTTAAGTCCTTAATTTACGTTTAAATAACTATTTTTTCGTATCTTTGCCATAAATATGCGAAAATAGACTGCACTCGCTGTAAAATGTCAAAGTAAACTTTGCCTATCTCGCTCGTTTGTAGCTATCTTTGCAGAAACATGCGAAAATAGACTGCGCAACGCTTCTTCTTGATACTTATAACCAAACTATAATACAATGGAGAGAACACTTATTCTTATTAAGCCGAATGCCATCCAGCGTGGCCTTATGGGCGACATTATCACACGTTTCGAGCGTAAAGGTCTCCGATTCGTAGGCATCAAGATGATGTTTATGACCGATGAGATTGTAAGCGAACACTATGCTCACCTTGTAGAGCGTCCATTCTTCCCTTACCTCAAGGCTTCAATGCAGGCTGCCCCAATCATCGCATGCTGTGTAGAAGGTGCCGAGGCTGTTGAGACTGTACGCTTGCTTGTAGGTGTTACCAACTCACGTAAGGCACTTCCCGGTACAATCCGTGGCGACTTCTCAATGAGCGGTGAGCAGAACGTAGTCCATGCATCGGACTCTGTAGAAAATGCACTTATTGAGATTAACCGCTTCTTCAACCCATCCGAGCTCTATGATTATGAGTCGGCCGTTACACGCTTTGAGTACGGTGGCGAGGAGAGCCAGAAATTCATGTAATAAAGTGAAAATACTGAAATCATTACTGCTTACAGCTTTTCTTGCTGTTCCGTTCGCAGCAGCGGATGCGCAGGATATGCTTGCCGATGAGGTAAGAGTCTGCGAGCCATTGGGAGCGGTCGATTCGATAGCATTGCACAATATGCTGTTGAATGAGTCTTATATTGTACCTTCAATGGACATGTATCCCGTGTGGGACAATGACAAGGTACATTTTACCGCAACACTTCCCGATTCGTTCAAGATTGACCTCGCAGGTTTTGTAATGCCTACCGAGAGCCGCAAGATAACCGACATTTTCGGTTACCGTCCCCGTCGTCGCCGTGTACATAACGGCCTTGACATAAAGGTGCAGAAAGGTGATACAATTTATGCTGCCTTTGACGGCAAGGTACGCATCACTGCATATCAGCGTCGCGGCTACGGCCACTATGTGGTGATACGTCACAACAACGGTATCGAGACTCTATATGCCCATCTCTCAAAGAAACTGGTGAACGAGAACCAGAATGTGAAAGCCGGTGACCCGATAGGTCTTGGCGGCAACACTGGCCGCTCTACAGGCTCGCATCTGCACTTCGAGACCATTCTCCTTGGCAAGTGCATTGACCCTGCCCTGTTGTTCGATTTCCCGAATCAGACTGTTACGGGCGACCACTATGTATATCGCAAGCCTGGCTCACGTTACATGGAGAACGGCAAGGTGAAGGTTGCCGGCCCGGAACCTAAATACCACAAGGTGAAGTCGGGCGATACAATCGAGAGGATTGCAAGGAAACACGGGGTATCACAACGTACTATATTCAAGCTGAACGGGCTTAATGCACGTTCTGTGATCCGTCCCGGACAAAGATTGAGGTATCAGTAACAAAAAGCACATATGTAAATAAAAGCAGGCAACGTTAAACTGTTGCCTGCTTTTATTTACATATATGCTGACGTAATTGATTGAGGTCTGTTTTTCTTCGCAGTTATATTGCCTACTGCTTACGCCAAACAGTTACGGATGACTGAAGGGCTTGTTTTTAGGCTCACCTGCAAAGTCTGGGGGGCTAAGCAAAAAGTTGAGTGATTTAGGAAAAG
>CALCEC010000033.1 GCA_937900095.1 uncultured Bacteroidales bacterium
CTTCTTATCGGGAATTTATGGTGGAAGAACATATCCGAAACTTGATCCGAGAAATTGAATCATTCAAGAAATCGCAACTTGCTGACCCGATAAAAACGCCTATTGACCCGATAAGCAACTTTGCTGACCCGATAACCGAGCAACTTTATCAGGCAATATTGCAAGACAATACGCTTAATTATGCTGCTTATGGCAAGCAGATTGGCGTATCGGAAGCGACCGTAAAGCGTCGTTTGGGCGAATTGAAGAAGGCAGGTATTATTGCACGTATCGGAAGCAACAAGAATGGACATTGGGAGATTATTGGAAAGGAGGATGAGGTATGAAGGAGGACGATAAATTAGGAGGAGTAGGAATGGGTAATCAGATACAAATAGGCAAGGATTATGCAGCATGGATTGGTGAACTGAAGTTACGTATACGCCAAAGTCAGATAAAGGCAGCCGTCAAAGTCAACACAGAACTGTTGCAACTCTATTGGCAACTGGGTAGTGACATCGTAGAGAAGCAAAAGAGTGCCAAGTGGGGAGACGGTTTCTTGAAGCAACTCAGTAGGGATTTGTCGGCAGAGTTCCCTGAAATGAAGGGATTCTCTTTGCGTAACATAGAAAGGATTCGCAAGTGGTATATCACATACAAAGATGTATTCCCAATTGCGACACAAGTTGTGCCGAAATTGGAAAGTTCATTAAAAACGGCACAAGTTGAGCCGGAAATTCAAACAAAAGAGGTCGCAAGGTTAATCCACCAAGATTTCTTCGCTATTCCATGGGGTCATCATATCCTTATTATGCAGCGATGCAAGGATACGAGTAAAGCTTTATTCTACATCCAACAAACCGTTGAAAACAATTGGAGTCGCACAATGCTTGACTGGCAGATAGACAGCAACCTCTACGAGCGACAGGGTAAGGCAATTAGTAATTTCAAGCGGACACTACCAACACCGCAGAGCGACCTTGCACAGCAGATAACAAAAGACCCTTACGTCATTGATATCATGGGCATACGTCAGGAGATGCAGGAGCGAGAATTGGAGGAACATCTCGACTCTCACATCTCTAAGTATCTATTGGAACTGGGCAAAGGCTTCACCTACTATGGTCACCAGGTACACCTCCGCGTTGGGAATGAAGATTTCTATATTGACCAACTATTCTATCATGTGCGCCTACATTGCTATGTCGTAATAGAACTGAAAGCGACAGCATTCAAACCTGAGCACATTGGACAATTGAATTTCTATGTCACGGCAGTCAACAATCTGATGCGAACTGAACAAGACAATCCAACCATCGGTCTCCTTATCTGTAAAGATAAAAATGATGTTGTGGCAGAATATACTCTACAAGGAGTAGATTCTCCAATTGGAGTCTCTTCTGTCGAAATCTACGACAAACTGACAGAGGACTTCAAGAGTGCTCTACCATCTATTGAAGATATTGAAAATGAGCTTAGAGAACCGAAACAAAAGGAGGATGAGGTATGAGTGAATGGAAGAATGTAACAGCTGAAAATTTTTGCGATTCCGTCAGAGATGGAACACATGACACCCCTAAACAAGTAGAAAAGGGATATAAACTTGTAACAGCTAAGCACATTTATAATGGGCAGATTGATTTATCAGATGCTTACCTTATTTCTGAAAAAGATTATAAAAAGATAAATGAAAGAAGTAAGGTTGAAAAATGGGATGTATTAATGTCTATGATAGGTAATGGATTGGGCAAAAGTGCTGTAGTAAAAGATACCCCTCAATATGCTATAAAAAATCTAGCTCTATTCAAATTGGGTAATGAAATAAAAGCAAAATGGCTTCATTATTATCTATCAAGCAAAATGGGGCAAGGATATATCTATAATAGTTTGCAAGGTTCTGGACAACCTTTCATTTCGTTGGGTATTCTTCGTAAATTTCCAATACCGATCCCCACTGATACAAATCTGATGTTTAAGGTGGTTGAGATTCTTTCTCGTTACGATTCCTTGATAGAAAACTATCAAAAGCAAATAAAGCTATTAGAGGAATCCGCTCAACGTCTCTATAAGGAATGGTTTATTGACCTCCGCTTCCCTGGTCACGAAAACACTAAGATTGTGGATGGTGTACCTGAGGGGTGGGAGAAAACCATATTGTGTAGTTTGGTAGAGTTTAAACGTGGTAAAACAATTACAAAGAAAGATGTTATAGAAGGTAATATACCTGTTGTAGCAGGAGGCTTAGAGCCGGCATATTATTGCAATAAATTTAATACATCTGAGCGAGTTATTACGATAAGCGCTTCTGGAGCTAATGCAGGTTATACAAAGATGTATTTTGAAAAAGTTTGGGCTTCGGATTGTTCTTTTGCAGACAATTCAATGACACCATATTTGCATTTTATATTTTGTTTTCTTCGTGACAATAAAACAACAATAGACAATATGCAAAAAGGTTCAGCACAACCACATGTATATGCAAAGGATGTTAATGCTATGGAATTATGCTTACCTGAAACAAGTATATTGCAAACATTTGAAAAAAAAGTTTCTAAACGTTTCGATACGATTTCAAGTTTATTATCCCAAATCCGCCATCTCACCGAAGCACGTGACCGCTTGCTTCCCAAGTTGATGAGTAGAGAAATAGAAGTTTTTTAAATTATATATAATATTATGGAAGATAAGCTAAAACAAATTATTGATGCAAGCGCTGGCCAGGCTGACAAAATACAAGCCAGGATAAATACTTTTATTGAACGTGTTAATGAGTTCTATTATAAAGTAGATAACGAATGGTTAGATGGTTGTTACAATGAAGTCTTTACGACAAACTTGAGCTCAATGACTATAACAGAAGAGTCTTTAGGAACTTATGAGGTAAATAAAAAGAATCTTAGAATTGGTTCTTATTTTTTAGAGTTCGAACCTATTGGTACAGTATTAATAGGATCTGATGCTCGTATAGACTTAAAATATTTAAATGAATCCGTAAAGTTTGTAAGAGTTGGTAATAATTTTGAGAATTTTCGGGATTTGATTGAAATACGTGTTAATGGACGTATTGAAAAAGAACGCAAAGAACCTGGAGAAATAGTTTGGAAATTTGTAAATCCCCAAAATAGTAAATTAATAAAGGTTACATCGACTTCACTTCAGAACCTAATAGCAGATTTGATAAATGCGAAAAATTAAGTTCCAATTTTCTGAAGATATTCAGTCTATTGAGGAAATAGAATCATTTTATAATAAGATGAAAAAATCTTTAGAATTACAATATAATTCAAGTCAGAATCCCAATTATGATTCAGACTTTTTATTCATGACTGATTCTGAAATTCGGAAAGAATGTCAATTTTGCCTTGAAGAATTATCTCGTGAAGCTTCTTTTTCGTTATTATCTCTAATAGAAGCTGAATTTCGAAAAGACTTTGTGTATAGAACAGAATTAAAAAAACATGATAAATTGTCAAATATATATCGAAGTACATATAACCCTGCAAAGAAAGTATACCAATATGCCTATGTTGATGTTGTGTTAAATGGTTGGAAACAATATAGACCAGAGTGTGGTGATTTGATTAATAGAATTATTGATGCAACTAATTATAGAAATTGGATAGCACATGGTAGATATTGGGTATTTAAAGATAATGTTAAAAAATATGATTTCAATGATAATTTAACATTGGCGAAAATTGTAAAAGCAACTTTTGGTCCAGAGTATTTATTCAATAAGATCAAGAAAGCTTAATAGTTTTAGTTTTGCAAATCGATACACGATAAATTTGATTTATAATATTTATGTCAAAAGACTACAGCGAAGACCAACTAATACAGAAAAGTGCAGCCGATTTGTTGGAAAACGAATTGGGTTGGACAAGTGTGATGGCATGGGATGCAGAGGTGCTTGGTGAAACAGGTACCTAGGGCAGAAAGAACTACTCGGATGAAAGTATCAATTATTACAAGGATGCTGTATATAATTATGTAAGTCAAAGATATGGCTCAATGGCATCATAGTAACCATGAAATAAGAAAACATTTTGGCTTTCAAGTTGCAGACTGTCGATACTTTGCAGGGTAACGCACTCATAAAGGCACGGTACATTTATGAGAAATACGGAACAGACTTCTAGTATTAACGGAAGATTGACAGAATAATAACTAGGCATTAATATGAGCAACGTATAAATAATTCTTCTATTACAAACGTTAGGGGTGGTAGTTGCTCTTATTCGCAGTATATGAAAAGGTTCAATATTTCTTTCCCAATATGTGAGACGCGTCTCACATATTGATTTGGAGCGTGTTGTGTTGATATCAACCTACCTTGACGATCAGCCGACTTTGGTAGATTCGTTGCCAACAGTCCTCTTTGCACTGGGGTGTTTTACAACGCTTGTCGCGTGATAAGTCCATATTAAGAATTTGATAATCCCCCAGAGCCGCCTATATACATTTAGGCAGTTCCAGGGGATTATATATTATTGAAAGTGATAATTGCCGCATGGTGTTATGCTGTTTGTTTTTTTTGTTGGAAATGTGCTACCTTTGCTCCAAGTAGATGATACTGTATGGTAATACTTGACAATTATATTCAAAACGGACACAGTCTTAATCCTGCATTGTTGTGGGAGTATGATTTGAAGGACTTTGATTGGCAGGGTTCACGTACGCTTGTTGTGCAACGTGTGATTGAACTTGGCTGCCCCGAAGATTACTATGCTGCATTTGACATGTATGGTGGAAAAACTGGATTCCGTGAAGTGATTAAAAGCATTCCGTATTTGAGTCCGATAGATATAAATTTTGTTTGTCTGGCTTTCAAACTTAAAAAGGAGGAATTAAGATGTTGCAGACACAGACAGTCGAACCGAGGACATTGGAACTTTTGAGAAAGTTGCAAAAAGATTGCCCAACGTCTTGTGGACATGACAAATAATCCTGCCCGAATTTATAAATAAGATGTTTATAGTGAGATTTTGGTAAGGCCCCATTTGGCTGATGCCTCCCAACATGACAAATTACAACCTTACATAATACACTTTAAGCTCTTTGAGCTTGAACCTGCTTCTACTTGCTTTGTGCGAAATAAATTCCCACCTACTCGAAACTTTACACATTAAGCATTACTCCATACCCATTAAACATAACACCAGCTCCTGCCGGGAATGCCCGGCAGGAGCTGGTGTTATAATCAATCCCAATTACTTGAGGTTTGCCTTGAAGAACTCGGCAATCTGCTCGAAGAGGTGGAAACGTGTGTTCGCTCCGTGGTAGATGCTGTGGTTGCAGTCGGGGTAGAGCGCTGTCTCGAACTTTTTGTTGGCCTGTGTCAGCGCACCGATGTAATGTATCATGTTACGCAGGTGAACGTTGTCGTCGGCTGTTCCATGAACGAGCAGCAGATGACCGTTGAGCTTGCTTGCGTTCACGACGGCTGAACCCTTGTCATAACCCTCCTTGTTCTCCTTTGGAGTGCGCATGTAACGCTCGGTATATACGGTGTCATAGAAACGCCAGTCGCTTGGTGCAGCAACGGCTACACCGGCCTTGAACACAGCCTCGGGCTGGCTCATTGACATGAGGGTGTTGTAACCGCCGAAGCTCCAGCCCCAGATACCGATGTTCTTTGCATCGACATAGGGGAGTGATGCCATATATTTTGCTGTCTCTACCTGGTCGGCAGGCTCATACTGGCCAATCTTCAGGTATGTACACTTTCCGAACTCGGTACCGCGTCCGCCTGTACCGCGTCCGTCTACGCATACCATGATGAAGCCTTCACCTGCCATATAACTCTCGAACATGGCATTGCCGTAGTTGCCGATGTACCAACTGTCTGTTACCTGCTGTGAGTAGGGGCCGCTGTACTGGAAGAGGATAACAGGGTACTTCTTGCTCGCGTTGAAGTCGTGTGGCTTTATCATCCAACCGTTGAGCTCCACGCCGTCGCTTGTTGTGAATGTGAAGAACTCTTTTGTCGGCATGTCGAACTGTGCAAGGCGCTCCTTGAGTTCACTGTTGTCGATGAGTGTCTTCAGCTGCTTGCCGTTGTTGTCGTTTGTGGTGACGGTGTGCGGTGTGTCGATGCTTGAATAGGTGTTGATGAAGTATTTCATGCCTGTGCTGAATACAGCAGAGTGTGTACCATCCTCCTTGGTGAGCTTTGTCTTCTTGCCCTTGGCATTCACCTTGTAGATGCTCTCGCGCAGTGGGCTGCCTTCGTTGCTTGAGTAGTAGAACTCGTTCTTCTTGCTGTTCCAACCGTAGAACTTCTTCACCTCGTAGTTGCCGCTTGTGATTGGACGTATGAGCTCGCCGGCAAGGTTGTAGAGGTAGAGGTGGTTGTAACCGCTGCGCTCGCTCTGGAACACGAAGTACTTGTCAAGAAACTCGATGTCTGCGTATGTGTGCTCATTGAGGTATGTGTCGCTCTCCTCGCGCAGGATGGTCTTGCTAACTCCTGAAAGCGGGTTCACAGCCTGTACCTCGAGAACACTCTGGTGACGGTTGAGGGTAAGCACTGCAAGTGTGTTGGGGTCCTTGGTGAACTTGATGCGTGGGATGTAACCCTCTTCGGGAATGTTGACGTCGAGCTGGCGTGTGACGCGGCTCTTGATATCGAAAGAGTGAACCGATACCTTTGCATTGTCGGCACCTGCAACAGGGTACTTGAAGCTGTAGGGCTTGCTGAAGTCAAAATACTCCTTGCTCTCGCCACCACTGTACATTGGCATGTCGTACATCATCACTTCGCTCTCATCGTACTTGATATACGCGATTACCTTGCTGTCGGCGCTGAAGTCGTATGAGCAGTTTGTAGCGAACTCCTCCTCATATACCCAGTCGGGGATACCGTTGATGATTTTGCGGAACTCACCGTCGGTGGTGATCTGCAACTCGCTGTTGCCGAAGAGCAGCTTCACAAGGAACAGGTTGTTGTTGCGGACGAAAGCAATCATTGTGCCGTCTGGCGAGAACTTGGGAACCTGCTGTGCACCGTTCTGTGAGAGCACCTCGGCCTTGTTGTTCTTGCGGTTGAAGATATAGTGCTCGGCAGTGAACGAGTGACGGTAGATGCCACGTGTCGCAGTCTGCAAAAGGATAAGTTTCTCGTCGGGCGAGAACTGGTAGCCGTCGATGTGCTTCTTGTCGAAGCCGCGTGCTGTGGCTGCGTTGAAGAGTGTGTCGACAATCTCACCGTTCTTGAAAGAACCCATGAGAATCATTGTACGGTCGGGGCTCATGCGTGCAAAATGCTCGCCGTCGGCCATAGGTTTGATAGCGGCGTATGTCTCGGGCCAGAAGCCACCGTACATCACGTCGCGCAGTGTGATGTCATTTCCTCCAATGACATTTGTTGCAATCATAATTGCAGTCAGTAATGAAAATAGATGTTTCATAATGGTTTGTTATTTGATTTTGTTAGTTATCCTGTGTCGTTTTCAGTTTTCAGTTTACTCTTTGTACCATGACGCATACATTATATAGTCGTTGGCTATGCGTTCTACAATGTCCTTCTGCTGTTCGGTACTTACCTGTTTTATCTTCTTTGCCGGTACACCTGCATATATCCAGCCGCTTTCAACACGCATTCCTGATGTCACGAGAGCATTGGCTGCAACTATTGCTCCACTCTCAACGACAGCATTGTCCAGGACTGTAGCACCCATTCCGATGAGACTGTTACTCTCGATTGTGGCACCGTGTACCGTTGCATTGTGTCCTATTGACACGTTGTCTCCAATCACAGTCTTTGAACGCTGGTACAGGGTGTGTACTACTGCACCGTCCTGTATGTTCACGTTCTTGCCTATCGTTATGGTGTTTACATCACCACGCAACACGGTGCCATACCAGATGGAACAGTTCTCACCTATTGTCACGTCGCCTATTATGGCTGCTGTCTCTGCCATAAAACAGTTCGCGCCTATCTTTGGCGTGAAGCCTCTTACCTCTTTAATTACTGCCATGGTCTATTCTTTAGCTTGTCCGTCAGGCTTGTCCGTTTTCTTTGGACGGCGGTAACGGCGGTTATTCCTTTTTTTCTTGTTCTCCTCTACAGTCTTTGCAGTGGGTTCTTCAGCAGCCTGTGGAGTGGTGGAAGCGTCTGTGACAACAATTGGTCGGTTGGCTGCAGCAGTTTCTCTCTTTTTGTCACTACGACGACGGTTGCGGCCTCTTGATTCTTTCTTGTTCTCGCTCTTGACCTCCTTGTTTCCGTCGCTTTTGCCCTTGCTCTTTGTATTGGCGTTTTTCTTTCCGCCACGACCACGCTTGCCTGCCGGTTTGCGTGCTACGGCTTTCTTTTTCTTGGGTTCGTATGCCGGTGCGTCGCCCAGCTCTGCGGGGACTTCAAGTTTGGGCACCTCTTGCTCGATGAACGCCTCGATACGTCCGAAGAACTCCTGGTCCTCTTCCGACACGAATGTTATCGCTCGTCCCTTGCTGCCTGCGCGTGCCGTACGGCCGATGCGGTGGATGTAATCGTCGCAGTCACGCGGCACATCGTAGTTGATTACAATACGTATGTCGTCGATGTCAATTCCACGGGCAAGGATGTCGGTCGCAACAATCATGTCAATCTTACGGCTCTTGTACTGGAACATGATCTCGTCGCGCTCGCTCTGGGTGAGGTCGCTGTGCATCTCGCCAACATTGAAGCCGTGTTTCCTTATGGCACGTGCAAT
Organism: uncultured Bacteroidales bacterium; assembly: GCA_937900095.1. Taxonomy (GTDB): domain Bacteria; phylum Bacteroidota; class Bacteroidia; order Bacteroidales; family Bacteroidaceae; genus HGM04593. The sequence continues at coordinate 8,676 of CALCEC010000033.1, forward strand.
CTCCTTTACTTTTGTCTTGCGTGAAGCGAAGAGTATCACACGCTCGCTGCTCTCATTGTCAAAAATCTTGTTTATGATACCCATCTTTTGCCCCTCGTAGCACACATATGCCTGCTGGGTGATACCTTCGGCCGGTTTTGCCAATGCTAGTGTTATCTGTAACGGATCTTTGAGAATCTCCGATGCCAGACGGCGAATCTCCTCGGGCATGGTGGCCGAGAATAGCATTGTCTGCCTCTCTTTAGGCAGTTGCTTGGCAATGGTCATGATATCACTGTAAAAGCCCATATCAAGCATTCTGTCGGCCTCGTCAAGGATAAAGAACGATACCTTGGAGAGGTCGATGTTGCCCAGGTTTATGTGGCTTATCAGACGTCCTGGTGTCGCTACAATTATGTCGGCACCTTTTGACATACCGCGCAGTTCCTGCTCGTAGCGCTGCCCGTCGTTGCCGCCATATACTGCCACGCTCGATACGTTCATGAAATACGTGAAACCTTCGAGCTGACGGTCAATCTGCTGCGCAAGCTCACGGGTGGGGGCCATGACAATGCAATTGATTGCATCCTCGGGGTAGCCGCCACGGCACAGCTTGTTTAGGACGGGTAACAGGTAGGCTGCAGTCTTCCCCGTTCCTGTCTGTGCCACGCCTATGAGGTCTCGTCCCTCCATCAGCGGTTGCAACGTCTGCTCCTGGATTGGAGTGCACTTTTCGAAGCGCATGGCGTCTAGCGCATCAAGCACTTCGTCTTCAAAATCAAATTCGTCAAAATACATTTTATACTATCTTGGTGCTTTACGATAGAGGTATATCGCAATGAATGTGTAAATTATGTTGGGGAGCCACACTGCCAATACCACAGGCATCTGTTCGGCAAAGGCCGATGACACTGTCTGGAACATGATGTAGGAGAAACTGAGTCCGAGTCCGATACCGAGTGAGAGTCCCATACCTCCCTTCCTCTTCCTTGACGACAGTGATGCTCCGATAATTGTGAGTATGAATGCTGCAAACGACATTGCTATACGTTTGTGGTATTCGACCTCAAATGTCTTTATGTTATCCATTCCACGGGCCTTCTGCTTGTCTATGTATTTGCTCAGACGTGGGCTTGTCATAGTCTCCTGCTCACCCTCCGATATGAGGAAGTCCGAGGGCTCAAGCTGCAAAAATGTATCAATAGGCTCTTTGTTGCTTGAACTGATGACCTCCTTGTCATCCTTGAGTTCCCTGATAGTCCATCGGCGTGCAGTCCATAGACCCGGCTTGTCGGGGTTATATGCTATGTTGTTCGCAGTCATGCGTGATACAAGCTTTTTGCCTTCGAACCTGTCGAGAGAGAAGCGCCAACCCATATTGTTACGGCTCTCATAGCGTTCCATGTATGCAATGGTGTTCTCATCAAGCTTTATCTGGATGTTGCTTGCATTCTCGGTCTTTTTCTTCCTGTTGTGCGCCTGTTCGAAAGCGAGTCTCGTCTCGTTACCTTGTGGAATGACGTAGGCGCTGAGTATGAAGGTCATCAATGCTATGATTCCGGCTGATACCATATATGGTTTCATCAGACGTCTGAAACTTACTCCCGAAGCGAACATTGCTATGATCTCTGAGTTGTCAGCAAGCTTCGATGTGAAATATATTACCGAAATGAAGACGAACAGGGCGCTGAATGTGTTTGCATAATAAGGCGCAAGGTTCATGTAGTAGTCAAAGATGATCTCGCTTGTCGTTGCATTGGACGTGGCAAATTTGTCAATCTTCTCATTGTAGTCAAAGACAACAATGACTATGATAATAAGTGCCAATGAGAAAAAATATGTTCCGAGAAACTTTTTGATTATGTACCAGTCCAGTTTCTTGAGTTTAAAGTAATCAAGCCATTTCATTACAAACTGCTTTTATTTGTCGTTTATCTGTTTGTGCTTTTATTGCCGTTTTTATATCATAGCCTGCGGGTTACCTCAACAAGCATCTCTTTTTTCCAACGTGCGTAGTCATCGGTAAGGATATGTTTGCGGGCCTCCTGTGTGAGCCATACATAAAAGGCAAGGTTGTGTATTGATGCAATCTCAAGTGCCAAAAGTTCCTGCGCGATAAAAAGGTGACGCAGATAGGCCTTGCTGTATAGTGTGTCCACAAACGACGCTCCATCTTCCTCAATTGGAGAGTAGTCATATTTCCATTTCTCGTTGCGCATATTCATAATGCCGTGTTTTGTAAAGAGCATGGCATTACGTCCGTTGCGTGTAGGCATAACACAATCAAACATATCTACTCCGCGTTCAATGCCCTCAAGAATGTTTGCCGGAGTTCCTACGCCCATCAGATAACGTGGCTTGTCGGTAGGGAGAATTTCGTTCACCACCTCAATCATTTCATACATTTTCTCGGCCGGCTCACCCACTGCAAGACCACCTATGGCATTTCCGGCAGCGTCTTTTGATGCTATGAATTCTGCCGACCGGCGACGCAAATCGGGATATACACATCCCTGCACAATGGGAAAGAGCTGCTGCTCGTACCCGTACAGCGGTTCCGTCTCGGATAACCGGCCGATACAACGGTCGAGCCAGCGGTGGGTCCTTTCCATTGATTTCTTTGCATAGTCATAATCGGCTGTTCCGGGTGTGCACTCGTCAAAAGCCATGATTATGTCTGCACCGATGCTGCGCTCGATGTCCATGACCCTTTCGGGTGAGAAGAAGTGCTTCGAACCGTCAATGTGTGAGCGGAACTCCACACCTTCTTCGTTCATCTTGCGGATATCCTTTAGTGAGAACACCTGGAAGCCACCGCTGTCCGTGAGGATTGGGCGGTTCCATGCGTTGAACTTGTGCAGTCCTCCGGCCTTTTCCAGCACGTCAAGTCCCGGACGCAGATAAAGGTGGTAGGTATTGCCCAATATTATCTGTGCATTGATGTCTTCCTTGAGATGAGGAATCTGCACGCCCTTCACCGAGCCCACCGTACCTACAGGCATGAAAATTGGGGTATTGATCTCTCCGTGGTCAGTGAAGAGTACTCCTGCGCGGGCTCTGCTGCCGCTGTCAGTATGCAATAGATTGAATTTCACTTTATTCTGTCAGTTTTATCGGGTTCTTGACTGTCTCCTTGAGGAGTGCTTTATCTATCACTTCCTTGATGTCGTTAACGTAGTGGAATGTGAGTCCTGTAACGTACATAGCAGGGATAGCCTCAATGTTGCGCCTGTTCTCCTCGCATATGATGATGTCTGTTATTCCGGCACGTTTTGCTGCAAGAATCTTCTCCTTGATACCGCCTACAGGCAACACTTTACCACGCAGTGTAATCTCACCAGTCATAGCAATGTTCGGTTTTACCTTGCGCTGTGTAAGTGCCGACACTAATGCTGTGGTCATAGTGATACCGGCTGATGGACCGTCTTTGGGTATCGCACCTTCGGGTACGTGGAGGTGGATGTTCCACTTCTCGAAGATTCCGTAAGGTATATCGAATTCGGCTGCGTGTGCCTTGATGTATTCCAATGCAAGCATTGCCGACTCTTTCATCACGTCGCCCAGGTTTCCAGTCAATGTAAGCTTCTCACCTTTACCACGGCTCAGGCTTGTCTCGATGAAGAGAATCTCTCCACCTACTGCTGTCCAGGCAAGACCTGTGACTACACCGGCATAGTCGTTGCCCTGATACTTGTCGCGTGAGAACTCTTTTACTCCGAGCAGGCCGTTGAGATCACCTGGCTTCACTGTTGTAATATCGAACTTACCGGTTGTCGCTTTCTGGCATGCAAGACGTCGGAATACCTTGCCGATCTTCTTTTCAAGTGCACGCACTCCCGATTCCCGGGTGTAATCCTCGATGATTCGTTCAATTGCGGCCTTGTTGATTGTGAGTCTCTCCTTGCCAACACCGTTAGCCTCCTTCTCTTTTGGTATGAGATGTCGCTTTGCTATCTCAATCTTCTCCTCGGTAAGGTAGCCGCTGACCTCAATCAACTCCATGCGGTCGAGCAGTGGAGCCGGGATATTAGCAAGGTTGTTGGCCGTTGCGATGAACATTACATTCGACAGGTCATAGTCCACATCAAGGAAATTGTCGTGGAAGCAGTTGTTCTGCTCGGGGTCGAGAACCTCAAGCAGTGCCGACGACGGGTCGCCGTGCATTGAAGCCTGACCTACCTTGTCAATCTCATCAAGGATGAAAACAGGATTGTCGGAGCCTGCTTTTACCAGATTCTTGAGTATGCGGCCGGGCATTGCACCTATGTATGTCCTGCGGTGGCCGCGGATTTCTGATTCGTCATGTACACCACCGAGCGACATACGTACATATTTGCGCTTGAGCGCTTCGGCAATGGACTTGCCGAGTGATGTCTTTCCTACTCCCGGAGGACCATAAAGGCATATGATAGGTGACTTGAGGTCGCCGCGCATCTTGATGACTGCAAGGTGCTCAAGAATTCTCTCCTTTACCTTTTCAAGCCCGTAGTGGTCCTTGTCAAGAACCTTGCGTGCGTTGTTGATATCGAGGTTGTCTTCTGTGTGGTCGCCCCACGGCAGTGTGACGAAAAGCTGAAGGTAGTTGAGCTGCACATGATAGTCGGGACTCTGTGGGTTGATGCGTTCGAGTTTCAAGAGTTCCTTCTCGAATATTTCTCCTGTCTCGTTGCTCCACTTCTTTTGCTCGGCCTTGTTGCGCAATTCAAAGATATCCTGCTCCTGTATGCTTCCTCCCAGCTCTTCTTGTATGTTCTTTATCTGCTGTTGGAGATAATACTCGCGTTGCTGCTGGTCTAGGTCTTTGTGTGTCTTCTGCTGGATTCTTTGCTTGATGTCTGCCAACTGCCTCTCGTAATCAAGAACCGTAAGCAGATGATATGCCCTTTCGCTTATTGAATTTTCGCCCAGAAGTGCCATCTTCTCGTGAAGAGGCATCTTTATGTTTGTACAAAGGAAATTGACGAGCGGAGCCCCATCTTCCATGTTCTTGACGGCAAAAGCAGCCTCCTGAAGACCTTCTGATGCCTTGAATATCCTCAATGCGCTTTCACGGCAGCTCTTTAATAAAAGTCTTAATTCATCGTCGTTGCTGTTTGAGGTTTCGCTCACACTGTCTACCTCGCCGATGAGATATGGTGAAGTGCTGACAATGCTGTTGAGCTTTACCTTCTGAAGTCCTTGAAGTATTACTGTTGTAGAGTGGTCGGGCATATCGAACACGCGGATGATTTTAGCAGTTGTTCCTATCTGGTACAAGTCTTTCAAGCCAGGTTCCTCCGTTGCCGGGTCTTTTTGGCACACAACAGCCATAATGCCTTTCTCCTTCTCAATCTCCTTTATGAGCTTCAAGGACGATTCGCGTCCAACCGATACGGGCAGTATGGTTGTCGGGAAAAGCACCATATTGCGCAATGGCAATACAGGTATTTTCATGTCTGTGAATTCATTCTCTTCATATTTTAATCCACCTTCCTGAAAGTCGGCAATCAGGGAGAAACCACCTTCCTCAATGTCTTCTCCAATAAGCTCAATCTCATTCTCTTTCTTTTTTCTGCTCATTTTTCAATATGTTTCATTGTTTTCAAGTGTTATTTGTATACTGCATTATGACAGAGACCTAACAACACTTAAAAAAGCTTTGTTCCATTACAATTTACAAAAATACTATTTATTGTCGGAAATCCGAAATTATTCTTAATAATATATTATTATTTATATGAATTAAATGTTCTGATGTTAAGACAAATGCCGGTTGGGTTGCTGTTTAACGTTTATGTATTGATATGAGTCGGCTAAAACTTTTTGAGTTTCGTTTATTTTGGCTAACTTTGCACTGCAAAACAGAGAGCCGGGAGAATAGTGGAAGGTAAAAAGAGCATATTGTTTCTCGTAAACCCGAAATCGGGTGTGCAAAAGAAGAAAAAAGTATTGCAGGTTATTGAGAAAAACATTGACAGGGAGATTTACGATTTCTCTGTTGAATACACCCAATATGCGGGTCATGCGACAGAGCTGGCTGCTGATGCTTCGAAGCGTGGAGTTGACGTGGTCGTTGCTGTGGGAGGTGATGGCACTGTAAACGAAGTTGGTCGTGCTCTTGTACATTCCAATACTGCAATGGGAGTTATTCCATGTGGCTCTGGAAATGGTTTTGCACGCCATTTGGGCGTTCCGCTTGATGCAAAGCATGCCGTTGAGTTCATCAATAAGGCAATACCAACAAAAATTGATTATGGCAAGATAAATAACAGACCTTTTTTCTGTGCCTGTGGAGTTGGATTCGACGCTTTGGTAAGTAATGATTTCGCTAAAGGCAACCAGCGCGGAATGTTCAGTTATATACAGAAGACGCTTGCCGATTGGGTGACATACAAACCTGAAGTATACAGCATTGAGACAAGCCATTCAAAAAAAAGCATCAAGGCGTTTGTCATTGCATGCGGAAACGCGTCGCAGTATGGCAACAACGCTTATATTGCGCCTTTTGCATCAATGCGCGACAGTCTGTTGACGATTTCGGTGATGCATCCTTTTACTCCGCTTGACGTACCTGCTGTTGTGACCCAGCTTTTCAGCAATAATCTCAGTACAAGCGGTTATACAAAGACTTTCAATGCGGAGTGGGTGAGAATAATCCGAGAAAAAGCGGGACCGGCCCATTTTGATGGCGAACCTTGCGAGATGGAGGCAGAGTTGTATATCGAGACGGTGCCGGCAGGAATAAGCGTTCTTGCTGCTCCGGGGTGGAGCGGGACATGCGAGCCTCTACCTCTTTATAGGCAATTCCTTGATGTTGTTGCGGGTAACGTAAGATGAAACCGCAATGCGATTTTCTTTTTGAATAATATTTACACAATCTTTAGATAGAAGTCGCGCAGTATTTCTTGCGCTTCCTTACTGTATATCCCTGGTTCGTCTTCGAGCACGAGTGTCGAGACAATCGTTTCCACTGTGTAAGCACGCACGAATTCCGCAAGAACTCTCTTCGGCGCTTTGCGTGGAGTGGTATTTATATATGTAAGCCTTGAATTTGCAAAACCGTTGATTGCTGCTGCATCTTTCCAATCGTCAAGAATGTCACAAGGTATGACTATTGAAATTTTCCCTCCATCGGCAAGCAGAGATGTGGCTTTCTTAAAGAAACTCGTGCTGTCGAGAGTGTCACTATGACGTGCTATGGTACGCGATTCCGTGCCGCATTTCAAACTGTTTACAAAATAGGGGGGATTGCATACAATTGTATCAAACGGTTGCTCCGGCAAAAATAGGAGTATGTCGGTGTTGATAATTGATATCCGATTGCTCCAGGGACAGTTGGCGACGTTTGCGCGGGCCTGTTTTGTTGCCTCTTCGTCTATTTCTACTCCTATGATATCAGCATCGCTACGTTGTGCGGCCATAATGCTTATGAGCCCGGTGCCACAGCCAATGTCAAGTATGCGCTTGCTGCACGATACGTCGAACCAACCTCCCAAAAGACAGCCGTCGGTGCCTACTTTCATCGCGCATCCGCTCTGTTCAATCGTGAACTGTTTGAATTGGAAATAGTTGTTTGACATCTTTTACCTGTTTATAAACGAAAGAAGGCCTTGAAGCCTTCTTTTGAGCCGAGTTGGGGGCTCGAACCCCAGACCTACGCGTTACGAATGCGTTGCTCTACCAACTGAGCTAATTCGGCAAAATTAGTTGGAAAATCACCAACAAAATATAAAATCCTCGCCCCAGGCCTACACCTTGTCCATCTTTGGACGAATGCATTGCTCTACCAACTGAGCTGATTCGGCATTAGGATTTTGCTTGCGAAGATAGTGCAAATGGCGAAAATATCAAAATGTAGAGTCTGCTTTTTTGAAAAGTTGAGCAAAATTTGCTTCGGTTTCGGTATTTTTACTATCTTCGCCAATGTACAGAATAAAATAATAACAACTATGGAAGTAAAGAAATATATCCAAGAGAACGAAGAACGTTTCTTGAGTGAGTTGGAGTCGTTGATACGTATTCCCAGTATAAGCGCAAAGGCTGAACATAAGGCTGACATCGCCGCATGTGCAGAAAGGTGGAAGGAACTTCTGCTTGAGGCCGGGGTCGATAGGGCAGAGGTGATGCCTTCCAACGGCAACCCGCTTGTCTATGCAGAAAAACTCGTTGACCCGTCGGCGCCTACAATACTCATATATTCACACTATGATGTTATGCCGGCCGAGCCGCTTGAACTGTGGAACAGCAACCCGTTTGAAATGGTCGTTAAAGACGGCAGGATCTGGGCACGTGGCGCTGATGATGACAAGGGTCAGGCTATGATTCAGGCTAAGGCTTTCGAGTATGTTGTAAAGAATGGCCTTCTGAAACATAATGTAAAGTTTATCTTCGAGGGCGAGGAGGAGATTGGCTCGCCGAGCCTCAATGCGTTCCTTAAGGAGAACAGAGAACTGCTCAAGGCTGACATCATTCTTGTAAGCGACACAAGCATGCTGGGCGCAGAGTTGCCTTCGCTCACAACGGGCTTGCGTGGTCTTGCGTATTGGGAGGTGGAGGTTACCGGCCCTAACCGCGACCTTCATTCAGGCCACTTCGGCGGTGCTGTCGCAAACCCCATCAACGTGCTATGCGAGATGATTGCAAGGATGACAGATGCTGATGGCCGTATAACGATTCCCGGTTTCTACGATGATGTAGAGGAGCTGTCAAAGGAGGAACGTGACATGCTTGCATCGATACCTTTTGACGAGGAGAAATACAAGGCTGCTATAGATGTGAATGCCCTGCGTGGCGAGAAGGGTTACTCAACCCTTGAGCGCAACAGTTGCCGTCCTTCATTCGATGTATGCGGTATCTGGGGTGGTTACACAGGCGAGGGTAGCAAGACTGTGCTTCCTTCAAAGGCATATGCAAAGATGTCGTGCCGTCTGGTGGCTCATCAGGACCACACCAAGATTTCTCAGATGTTCGTGGATTACTTCACTTCGCTTGCGCCTGACTGCGTAAAGGTGAAGATCACTCCAATGCATGGTGGCCAAGGATATGTATGTCCAATTACCTTGCCTGCATACAAGGCTGCCGAGGCTGGCTTTGAAAAGGCTTTCGGAAAGAAACCTCTTGCTGTGCGACGTGGCGGCAGCATCCCCATTATCAGTGATTTCGAGAAGATTCTCGGCGTAAAGACAATCCTCATGGGCTTCGGCCTCGAGAGCGATGCAATCCACTCTCCTAACGAAAACTTCAACCTTGACATATTCCGCAAGGGAATAGAGGCTGTGGTGGAGTTCCATAAGAATTACAAGGGATAATCTGTCGCAGGTTAAAAATACACCCCACAGGAGCAAGTCTCTTGTGGGGTATATTTTGTTGGACGGCTGTTATTTTTCTTCAAAAAAACTTTCTGCCCTTACGCGCGTGTACGGAATTTTCACTATCTTTGCATTGTGAAAAACAAGAACATGGGATTCAGTGAGTATATGGATTATGTGCCGGCGGAGTCTGAAAGATGCTCCGTTGTTGCTTCTGCTCTCTTGTTTTCTGTTGATATGATTACTTTTTTTATACATTTATATAGTCGTTTCTTTATGAGACGACTTTTTTTTGTATATTAGCGGAAATTATTTGTTTTTTATGGAACCTCTATTACACGAATGTGGCGTTGCGATGATTCGCCTGCGTAAGCCGTTGAACTATTATCAGGAAAAGTACGGCACATGGGCGTATGGAATGAACAAGCTGTTCCTTTTGATGAACAAACAGTATAACCGTGGCCAGCAGGGTGCGGGTATTGCTTGTGTCAAGATGAAAGCTTCTCCTGGAGAGGATTATATGTATCGTGAGAGAGCAGAGGGGACAGGCGCAATTTCCGAGGTATTTGAAATGGCAAACAGGAGCATTGCTTCGCATCCGAAGGAGATGAGGAACAATGCCAACTACGCATATCGTCACTTTGGCTTTGCCGGTGAGCTTTATATGGGTCACCTGCGTTACTCGGCAACAGGAAAGACCGGAATGCAGTATGTGCATCCATTCCTGCGCCGCAACAACTGGAGAGCAAAGAACCTTGCTTTGTGCGGAAACTTCCACATTACCAATGTTGATGATGTTTTCCACGAGCTTGTGTCTCACGGTCAGCACCCGCGTGTGCATGCCGACACATACATCATGCTTGAACTCATGGGGCACCGTCTTGACCGCGAGGTGGAGCGTATATTCAAGGATTGCGAGGCAGAGGGTCTTCAGGGAATGGATATAACAAACACCATAGAGGAGCGTATGGACATCGCCAATGTCTTGCGCACTTCAACTCCGATGCTCGATGGCGGTTATGTGTTCTGCGGTGTTACAGGCAGCGGTGAAATGTTCGCGATGCGTGACCCGTGGGGCGTGCGCACAGCCTACTGGTATGCGAATGACGAGATATTCCTTGTTGCAAGTGAGCGTGCTGCATTGCAGACAGCAATGAACCTTAATGCGGACGATGTGATTGAGATGCTTCCGGGTGAGGCGCTCATAATGAACAAGCGCGGTGAGTTGCGCCGTGAAATCATCATACAAAAGAAAGCGCTCCTTCCTTGCTCTTTTGAGAGAATATACTTCAGCCGTGGAAATGACGGCGATATTTACAAGGAGAGAAAGCTGTTGGGTGCAAACCTAAAGGAGCAGATTCTCAAGGCTATTGATTATGACCTAGACAATACAGTGTTCTCATTCATTCCAAACACAGCTGAAATGGCATTCTATGGAATGGTAGAGGGTATGGAGGAGTATCTTGACGAATGGAAAGTAAAGGAGCTTACATCGGGTAAAGAACTCACTGCCGAGGAGATGAAGACTATCGTTACAAAGAAAGTTCGTCAGGAGAAAGTTGCCAACAAGGATATCAAGATGCGTACATTCATCTCGACAAGTGACAAGCGCAATGACCTTGCGGCACATGTCTATGACATTACATACGGAACAATAAAACCAAAGGTTGACAACCTTGTTGTAATTGACGACAGTATTGTGCGTGGAACAACTCTCAAGCAGAGTATCTTGAAAATCCTGGACCGTCTGGAGCCCAAGAAGATTATTGTCGTATCTTCAAGCCCACAGATACGCTACCCGGACTACTACGGAATCGACATGGAAAAGTTCGACCATTTTGTGGCCTTCAAGGCTGCCCTTGAACTGCTTTACGAGAACGGCAAGCGCTCGCTCATAGACGAGACATACCGTGCCTGCCTTGAGGAGCTGAAGAAGCCCGATGCCGAGCAGGTGAACTGCACGCGTGCTATCTACCGTCCTTTCTTAGCGGATGAAATCTCAAGAAAGATTGCCGATCTGCTGAAGCCTGTTGACCTTAATGCCGACCTTGAGCTTGTGTTCCAAAGCCTGAGCGGCCTGCACGCAGCTTGTCCAAACCACTTGGGCGACTGGTACTTCAGCGGTATCTATCCTACACCGGGTGGTAACCGCTTGGTAAACGAGGCTTTTGTATACCATTACGAGAAATACCTTTATAAATAAAGTACAAATAAGTAACAACAAACATAAAATCATGAAAGAAAAACTGAAAAAGGTGTTATTGCTCGGTTCGGGTGCTCTGCGCATCGGCCAGGCAGGAGAGTTCGACTATTCAGGTTCACAGGCACTTAAGGCACTCCGCGAGGAGGGTATCCAGTCAGTGCTTATCAATCCTAATGTCGCTACCATCCAGACTTCGGAAGGTATTGCCGACAAGGTGTATTTCCTTCCTGTAGACATCCACAATGTTGAAGAGATTATCAAGAAGGAGCGTCCTGACGGCATCCTGCTTGCCTTCGGTGGCCAGACTGCACTCAACTGCGGTACCGAGCTTTACCAGAAAGGTATCCTTGAGAAGTACGGTGTCAAGGTACTTGGTACCTCTGTAGAGGCTATCATGTATACCGAGGACCGTGACCTCTTTGTAAAGAAACTCGACGAGATTCCAATGAAGACTCCGGTGAGTCAGGCTGTGGAGAGCATGGAGGATGCGTTAGCAGCAGCCCACCGCATCGGTTTCCCGGTAATGGTACGTTCGGCTTACGCTCTCGGTGGCCTCGGCAGCGGTATCTGCAAAGACGAAGAGAGTTTCAAGGAGTTGGCGGAGAGTGCCTTCACCTTCTCTAACCAGATTCTTGTCGAGGAGTCTCTCAAGGGTTGGAAGGAGATTGAATTCGAGGTTATCCGCGACGCCAACGACCACTGCTTCACAGTGGCAAGCATGGAGAACTTTGACCCGCTCGGCATCCACACCGGTGAGTCAATCGTTGTAGCTCCTACCTGTTCACTCACACCAGAGCAGGTGAAGTTCATGCAGGAGATATCAGTAAAGGCTATACGTCACCTGGGCATTGTCGGTGAGTGTAATATCCAGTACGCATTCAACGCCGAGACAAATGACTACCGCGTAATTGAGGTGAATGCCCGTCTGAGCCGTTCTTCAGCCCTTGCTTCAAAGGCCACAGGTTATCCTCTCGCATTCGTGGCAGCAAAGATTGCCCTTGGCTACACTCTTGACGAGATTGGCGAGATGGGTACACCCAACAGCGCATACAAGGCTCCCGACCTCGACTACCTCATCTGTAAGATTCCTCGTTGGGACTTGACAAAGTTCGCGGGTGTTTCTCGTCAGATCGGTTCAAGCATGAAGTCTGTAGGTGAAATCATGTCTATCGGCCGCAGTTTCGAGGAGGTTATCCAGAAAGGTCTCCGCATGATTGGTCAGGGAATGCACGGTTTCGTGGGCAACGAGCACACACACTTCGACAACCTTGACGAGGAGCTTGCCAACCCGACAGATATGCGCGTATTCTCTATCGCTTCGGCTCTTGAGGAGGGCTATACAGTAGAGCGCATAAGCGAGCTTACAAAGATTGACCCATGGTTCATTAGCAAACTCAAGAACATCGTTGACTACAAGCACGTGCTTGAGGGCTACAACACCCTTGAAGAGCTTCCCGAAGAGGTTCTGCGCCGTGCAAAGGAGCTCGGTTTCTCCGACTTCCAGATTTCACGTTTCGTTCTCAAGGATGAGAAGAACATGGAGACCGGTAACCTTGCAGTGCGTGCTCGTCGTAAGGAACTCGGCATCCTACCGGCTGTAAAGCGCATCAACACAGTCGCTTCGGAACATCCCGACCTGACAAACTACCTTTATATGACATACGGTGCAAAGGGTTACGACGTAAACTACTACCATACCGACAAGTCAGTAGTAGTGCTCGGCTCAGGTGCATACCGCATCGGTTCATCGGTTGAGTTCGACTGGTGCTCGGTAAACGCCGTTCAGACAGCCCGAAAGCTCGGTTACAAGTCAATAATGATCAACTACAACCCCGAGACTGTATCTACTGACTACGACATGTGCGACCGTCTCTACTTTGACGAGCTTTCACTGGAGCGCGTGCTCGACGTTATCGACCTTGAGCATCCTGGTGGTGTTATTGTATCGGTTGGTGGACAGATTCCTAACAACCTCGCAATGAAGCTTCACCGTCAGGCAGTCCCCATCCTGGGTACATCACCTCTCTCAATCGACCGTGCAGAGAACCGTCACAAATTCTCGGCAATGCTCGATCAGCTCGGTATCGACCAGCCGGCATGGAAGGAGCTTACAAGCCTCGACGATATGAAGGAGTTTGTAGACAAGGTGGGCTATCCTGTACTTGTACGTCCTTCATACGTGCTTTCAGGTGCAGCCATGAACGTTTGCTACAACGAGGAAGAGCTTTATGAGTTCCTCAAGATGGCAGCCGACGTTTCAAAGGAGTTCCCTGTTGTGGTTTCACAGTTCATGATGGAGACCAAGGAGATTGAGTTTGACGCTGTGGCACAGAATGGTGAGGTAGTGGAGTATGCAATTTCGGAGCACGTTGAGTTTGCCGGAGTACACTCAGGTGACGCAACACTTGTGTTCCCTGCACAGAAGATCTACTTCGAGACTGCACGCCGTATCAAGAAGATCAGCCGTCGTATCGCAAAAGAGCTCAACATCTCAGGTCCTTTCAACATCCAGTTCCTTGCAAAGAACAACGAGGTTAAGGTAATCGAGTGTAACCTGCGTGCTTCACGTTCGTTCCCGTTCGTTTCAAAGGTGCTCAAGCGTAACTTCATCGAGACTGCTACACGCATCATGCTCGATGCTCCTTACAGCCAGCCCGACAAGTCGGCATTCGATATTGACTGGATTGGTGTCAAGGCATCACAGTTCTCATTCAGCCGTCTGCATCAGGCCGACCCGGTTTTGGGCGTTGATATGTCATCAACAGGTGAGGTAGGTTGCATCGGTGACGACTTCGACGAGGCACTTCTCAATGCTATGATAGCAGTAGGCTACAGCGTTCCCAAGAAGAATGTAATGCTCTCTTCTGGTGCTGCAAAGTCAAAGGCCGACCTGCTTGAGCCATCAGCAGTGCTGCAGAAGAAGGGTTACAACATCTATGCTACATTGGGTACAGCCAAGTTCCTGAACGAGAACGGAATCAAGGCAACACCGGTAATGTGGCCCGATGAGAATCCTACAGCCGAGAACAATGTGATGCAGATGATTGCCGACCACCGTTTCGACCTCATCATCAACATCCCGAAGAACCACACCAAGCGTGAGCTCACAAACGGATACCGCATCCGCCGTGCAGCTATCGACCATAACACCCCGCTCATCACCAACGCTCGCCTTGCAAGCGCATTCATCAATGCCTTCTGCAATATCGACGTCAATGAGCTTCCGGTCAAGAGCTGGGACGAGTTCAAGTAAGAACAGATAACTATTGAATAAGAATCTCCCGCAGTGCTTGCAAAGGCCTGCGGGAGATTTGTTGTTGGAATAGGGCGGAGTAGGTCATCGATAAAGGCCTTCTCTGTTTAACCTCACAGTCATTTATTTAGCAACATTATTATAGGTAATAATATAGATGTTGCCCAAAACGTATCATGTCATGTTGAACGAAGTGAAACATCTCGCAAAGTTGCTGGCAGGGTTCTGTGAGAGATCCTTGACTTTGGCCCCTCCTGCTTAATGCTAAGGCTGACGCCGCGGGCGTCGACCGTTGGTTCGCACAGCTCAGGATGACACCATCGCAGTAGATATTTGCATAGATGGACAACTCCTATATTATTGCCTTATTATATAAGGTATAAGTAAGTTTGTGTCAGAATGAAAACTTTCCGTATAAAAATTATGAATAACAATATATTTCATTAATTTTGCCTTGAAGATTAACTTATAACAAATATAAATACTATGGAATTACCTTTTGCAGAATCTTGGAGAATCAAGATGGTTGAACCCATCAAGAAAAGCACACGCGAAGAGAGAGAGAAATGGATGAGAGAGGCCAACTACAACCTCTTCCAGTTGAAATCGGAGCAGGTATATATCGATTGCCTCACCGACTCGGGAACAGGCGCCATGAGCGACCGTCAGTGGGCAGCCCTGATGATGGGCGACGAGAGCTATGCCGGTTCATCATCATTCTTCCAGTTGAAGGACACTATCACACGCCTCACAGGCTTTGAGTATGTAATCCCCACACACCAGGGTAGAGCAGCCGAGAACGTGCTCTTCAGCTACCTTGTGAAGAACGGCGACATTGTCCCCGGCAACTCACATTTCGACACCACTAAAGGACATATCGAGAGCCGCAAGGCCACAGCGTTGGACTGCACAGTAGACGAGGCAAAGGACACACAGCTCGAGGTTCCTTTCAAGGGCAACGTAGACCCTAAGAAGCTGGAGAAAGCTCTTGCCGAGCATGCCGACAAGGTTCCGTTCATCATCGTCACCATCACCAACAACACAGCCGGCGGACAGCCCGTTTCAATGCAGAACCTGCGCGAGGTACGTGCCATTGCCGACAAGTACGGCAAGCGCGTCATCTATGACTCTGCACGTTTTGTCGAGAATGCATATTTCATCAAGACACGCGAAGAGGGTTATGCCGACAAGACCATCAAGGAGATTGTTAAGGAGATATATTCACTTGCCGACGGTATGACAATGAGTGCCAAGAAAGACGGTATCGTGAACATGGGCGGTTTCATCGCTACCCGTCACGAGGATTGGTTCGAGGGCGCAAAGAAATATTGTATTCCTTTCGAGGGCTACCTCACATACGGTGGCATGAACGGCCGTGACATGGCTGCTTTGGCAGTAGGTCTTGACGAGAACACCGAGCTTGACAACATCGAGACACGCATCCGTCAGGTGCAGTACCTTGCAGCGAAGTTAGACGAATACGGCATCCCTTACCAGCGTCCTGTAGGCGGTCATGCACTCTTTGTCGATGCAGACATGGTACTCTCAAACGTACCAAAGGAGGAGTTCCCTGCACAGACACTCGCCATAGAGCTTTATCTTGAGGCCGGTGTCCGCGGTTGCGAGATCGGCTACATCCTTGCCGACAGAGACCCAGTCACACGCGAGAACCGCTTCGGAGGCCTCGATCTGTTGCGCCTGTGCATCGCCCGCCGCGTATATACCAACAACCACATGGACGTGATTGCCGCAGCCCTCAAGAACGTATACGACCGTCGCGACACCATCCGCCACGGCGTCCGCATCGTCTGGGAGACAGAACTGATGAGACACTTCACAGTGAAACTGGAGAGAATAGAGGATTAACAAGAGAATAATGTTGATTAAACAATATCCCCAAGCCTGCAAGCTTGGGGATATTGTTCATTATATATCTTACTGCTATTTTATTTTCCCGTATTTGAGTTCACTTTTCAGAATCTCATATACATAAACAGAACTTTCGATATACAGCCCTGTATCCTCATCCGAAAGTTTTGCAAAAGTCTCTGAATTATGGAAAATGCTAAGAGCCTCAGGCAAGTCATAACCCTCATCATCCATTAGATAAATGATAATATCTTTTGTTATTCCTTCAATAAGGTATTGCAATCTCTTATTCATATTTTCTTAAGGTATTTTATGGCATCAGCCGAGTGAAAAAAAAACTGCGAAGATATTTTCTTGTAACGTAAACCATTCACAAGCATAGGCAGATCAATAATACCATCGTCGAAGTTACGGAAAAGCGTTGCAATTGTGTCGTCAGCAACTGGGCCTACAACAATGTCAAACGAGTGTGTTGGATGAATATTGTTCTTGCTACGATTAGCCATAACAAACAGTGATTTTTTATAAAAGCATGTAGGAAAATAGAAAATAACGTTTTTCTACTCCTCACCCCTGCGGGGAGCTCCTCTTCGCATGAGGAGCTCTAAATCATGTTATTTAAGTGCCAATATCCCAAGACCGACTTTCATTAAACTCCTCCCTCCTTCGGACACCTCCTCTGTAATAACAGAGGAGGACTAAAACTTGAAACAAGAGCCTTTTTAGTCAGCCTCATTAAGATTTGAAAAAAGAGCGGACACACCGGTCCACCCAAAAATCTCTACACATTACACGTTACACAAAATTAGGGCACCCTTGAGAGGTGCCCTAACTGTATAAAAACATTTTAGAACAGGAATCCTGTATTGATGTAGAAGGCGCCGTTGCCGTCCTGTTTCTTGATGGCCTTGTCGCTGCTGAACTTGCTTATAGGCAAGCCGTACTCGAAGGCTACGATGAAGTTCTGGTTCATGATGAAGCGCAGGCCGGCACCCACGGTGATGTGCGGGCGGTCGTTCGAGAGGCCTGACTTTGCCATGTACTCTTCATATTCCGCACGATGCTCCTCGGCGCCGCGGAATGACATGTCGTAGTTCTTTGTAACCATTGTACCGTCGCTGAAGACGTTGAGACCGAAAGCGATGTTCTGGTTCCACAGGCTCAGGTTGACGAAGCGCCAGCGCAGCTCGATGTTGTATGTTGCCATGTCAAGGCCCTGCACTCTGTCGCGCATGATGCCTCGCACGGTGCGGTAGCCGCCCATGCCGTCGCGGTCGTATGTGGAGCCCATGGTTGTGATGAATGGCAGCATATAATAAGGTGCGCTGTTGCCGAATGTACCCTCGTAGTTAAGACGGTAGGCGAAGGTGAGCACGTCGTTATTGATGATGGGCAGGTAGTGACGGAATGTCGCAGAATAGCGGTAGTAGGGGTGTGTCGTTCCCAGCCACTTGGGTGCGAGTGTAATGTGTGCCTCGGCCCAGATACCCTCGGCGGGTGCGCCTTCCTTGTCACGTGTGTCGTACATCAAGCCTAAACGCAACGCGCTGCTGAAGCCGCCCCATGCCTCGTCCTCGGAGATGATGCCCCAACGGCGATAGAGGTCGAAGAGTGTGGGATCTGTTTCTGGGTATTTCTTGTAATCGTCCTTGCCCTTGTTTATCTTGTCAAGGTCGAGTGCCTGACGGTCCTTGTAACCGGCCTCCACATTGTTCAGGTGGTAACCTGCCTCCCAGAAGAGTTTGTTGTCCCAGAGGTTGCCGGTGAAGTCGGTCTTGAAGTTGAAGTTCTGGCGGTTGAAACGGTACTTCGGTGTGTAGATGTAATGCAGCTTGTCGCCGTCGTCGTTACCGAGCTTTACCATCTCGTGGTCGTAGTATGAGACATAACCGTTGAAGCCGTAGAAGTCCATCGCCTGGTCATTGGTGAGCGCAGCAGTCGTTGACCAGCGTACACCCGGGATGAGGAACTTGTTGTCGTATGAGATGACGAACAGCTGTGAACCCTTGGTGAAGAACGATGCCTCAAGATATAGTTTCTGGCGTGTGTTGGGATACAGGCTGCCGTCGCCGAAGTCATAGATGTTCAGCAAAGCACCGAGCTGCAGGCCCTTGTCGGCATCGAAAGCAACCACGGGCAGCGGACCGAAATTGAATCCTGTCTTGATAATCTCTTTCTTGCTGTCGTCCTGTTTACCGGCAGTGCCGTTGCCGCTCTGGGCAAAGAGGCTTGCCGATGCAAACAGCGCGCAAACGAGTGTAAAAATGTGTCTTTTCATAATATTGCTATTAATTAAAGAAAATGTTTCTTAACTCATCATATTTTGCTTTCAGTGGCTTGCAACGCCACAGCTTGAAGTCGGACACCATCATACGCACGGCCCTGTAGGTGTCCTGTGCCACTGCCGGTGAGGGGGATATCGCCAATATTGCACACAATGCCCACTGTACAGGCATCGATGCAAAGGCAATTATCGCGTATATTATCATAAGCAACGGCCACAGCAAAAGCAGCAGCACAAAGCGCACCGAGTTGTGGAATGCAAGGTCCTTGAACTTCTTTGTCAACATGGTGCTTACAGCTGCCAATGGCAGTGTCAGCACAGTTGCGATGAGTGTGTAGGGGAGTGTGACGAGCAACAGCAACAACCTGAATGTCTGGGACAGCAATGTAGGCTGCTTTGCAACAGAGCCAAGGCTTATCTGCATCCTGCGGCGCATCTGTGATGCCTCTTTACCCAATGCTATGAGACGTTGTGCAACCTCGGGCTTCTCCTCCTTGAGGCTTTCGATGCGCCTTGCTGCCTCCTTGTTCACAGCAACGAGTGGCTCGGTGCCGTCGGGCGTATGTTTTTTGAGCTGCTCGCCTGATACAGCCGCACATATCTCGTTCTTTGCATCGTACTCCTCGTCATTGGGGATATAAAGGATATTCTCTTTCATTCCCTCGTCAAGACGCTTGCGCATGATGTTCATCTGCTCCTGAGGGGTCTTGTCTTCATTCTCGGCAATGATTTCTCCCACGTTTATGGGGTTACCCACCTGCACGCGTACCGATGAACGGAAACGGAAGAAGTTGCCGTATCTTATACCCATAGGGACAATATACAGCGGTGTGTCACCAAGGAGCTCCTTTGCCTGCAATGCAATGCGGAATATGCCCTTTGAGAGTGGCAGCATGGAGTATTTTGTCTGGTGTGTTCCCTCGGGGAAGATGCACAAGGGGACTCTGTCCTTGAGGACGTCGGCCGATACCTCGATTGTCCTGTTGTTCTTCTTTACCTCCTCGATACCGTCGCGCATACGCATGATAGGCATCATCTTGAAGAAGTCGAACATCTTTGCCATATTGGGGTTCTTGAAGATGTCGGCACGTGCAAGGAACACCTTCGGCTTACTGTCCATTGCAACCACTACCAAGGCATCCATCAGTGCTCCGCTATGGTTGGGTGCAAATATGACAGCGCCGTCCTGTGGAATACGCTCCATTCCTGTGTATGTGATAGTGCGGTACGAAGCCTTCAAAGTAAAGGATACAATGCTTTGCAGGATATCGTATCTCCAGTCATTGTCCTGGATTTTTCTTCTTTTTGCCATAATCCTTTATGCTTTTGAACGACGGAAATAAGATGCTACTGTCAAACCTGCGATGATGTGCCATATACCCCAAAGGGCCGCAACAATAACCATACCGCCATTGCTTCCCCACAGGTTCGGCGAGAAGATGGCAGGGTTGAACAGCAATGCCAGGGCAAGGCCAGAGTTCTGTATGCCAATCTCGATGGCAAGGGTGCGGCAATCCTTGTATGGTGCCTTTGCCAGCTTACCACCCCAGAAACCTGCTGTCAATGCAACAGCATTGTGTATGACCACAATCACCAATGCGCACAGGATAGCCGCATAAACCTCCCAACGCTGCTCAAAGCCCGAAAGGACCTGAGTCATTGACACGACGACCATGGCAACGAAGAAGATGATCGAGAATACCTGCGTAGGTTTGATAATCTTCTTCGCCGCATTGGGGAATTTGTGCGAGAAGAAAAGACCCAACACAATGGGAATACCCAGGATGAGGATAATCTGTGACAACATCTCGGCAAACGGAATGTCGAGTGTTGGAATATCGTTGCGTATTGATGCGAAACGGCAATAGTGTGTACCCCAGAACCAGAAGTTAAAAGGAGTGATTACAGAAGCAAAGAGGGTTGAGATTGCTGTCATTGACACTGAAAGCTCTACATTTCCCTTTGAAAGCGACGAGAGGAAGTTCGAGATGTTGCCGCCCGGGCACGAAGCCACAAGAATCATGCCCAGTGCCACCATCGGGGTGATGAACGGGTTGAGCACAATGGCAATGAGGCAGGTGAGTGCAGGCAAGGCAATCCACTGCAACAGCAGACCTAAAATTACCGATTTCGGTTTTTTGAAGATACTCTTGAATGTCGACATTCTGATGCTCAACGCAACGCCGAACATTACAAATGCAAGAATGAGGTTAACGATAACCATTTCGCCTGAGCCCAGATTGATGTTGAGCGTGTCAAGGCTTAACAAGTGTTCTTTCATAGGGATTTATTGTGTTTGTTTTTATGCAAGCAGGCATAATCAGAAAGCCACCCTTTCGAGGGCAGCCTCTAAAATTGTTCAAATTTATAAAAAAATCTTGAACAATATGAAAAACAAGATTGTTTTAAAGCAGTTTTTTCACCAAGCCGAACATCTTGTACGGCATATAACGGAAAGGCAGGTCGAGCAGGGTGGTTGTTGTCACCACAGAACGCTGGTGCGAGAACGCTTCGAAACTTAGCTTACCGTGGTAGTGTCCCATACCGGAATTGCCTACGCCACCGAATGGGATGTTCTCGTTGGCAATGTGCATGATTGTGTCATTGATGCACGAGCCTCCAGCCGATGTAAGACGTATGAACTCTTTGCCGTCCTTAACATTGCCGAAGTAGTAGAGCGCAAGCGGTTTCTCTCTCGCGCGTATGAAATCAAGAGCCTCTTTTCTGTCGTCGAAAGGTATCATAGGCAGCACAGGACCGAAAATCTCTTCCTGCATCACAGGCGAGTCGGAGCTTACACCGGTTAGGAGCGTAGGCTCAATGTAACGTTCTTTGGCATCGGTGGAGCCGCCAAGTACAATCTTGCCTTCTTTGAGGTAACCGCTCACGCGTGCAAAAGCCTTGTCGGTGACAAGACGCACATAGTGTCTGCTTGATTTGATTTCTGTGCCGTGCAGACGGGTTAGCGCCTTGCGGAACGCCTCCACAAACTCCTTCTCGCGGCTGCGGTGTATGAGCAGATAGTCGGGGGCGATACAGGTCTGTCCTGCGTTGAGCGTCTTGCCCCATGCTATGCGTCGTGCTGCTACCTCAATGTCTGCATCCTTATCGACCACACAGGGGCTCTTGCCGCCGAGTTCAAGCACCACAGGAGTGATGTTCTTTGCTGCGGCAGCCATCACCTTGCGGCCAAGCTCGGGGCTTCCGGTAAAGAAAATTATATCGAAACGCTCGTCAAGCAGCGCCTTGTTGATTTCGCGGTTTCCTTGAACAACTGCCACGTAACGCTTGTCGAATGTGGCTGTTATCATCTCTTCAATGACACGCGACACGTTGGGCACGTATGGCGATGGCTTTAGGATAGCCGTACAGCCTGCCGAGATTGCTCCCACCAGCGGGTTCAGCAGCAGTTGTACGGGGTAATTCCAGGGCGACATTATAAGCGAGCATCCGAGCGGTTCACTCACTATGCGGCTGCACGACGGCATCATCTTGAGCGGGGTAGAGACCCTGCGGCTCTTCATCCAGCATCGCAAGTGCGACAGATGGTTCTTTATCTCGCCGCTTACAATGCTGAGCTCTGTCATTATGGCCTCTTGGGCCGACTTGTGGAGGTCGGTCCAGAGTGCATCGCAAAGTGGCTTTTCCCACTTGAGGAGTGCCTGTTGCAGCTTCTTCAGCTGCTCCTTGCGGAACTTGCGGTCAAGCGTCACGTTACTTGCAAAATAGTCGCGCTGTGCGTCTATGATGCTTTTCAATTCTTCTATCGGTGTGTTGCTTATGCTCATTATTCTTGTTTTTTCTGACGGCCTGTAAAATGGTCCATCGCGTGGAAAATACCTACAACCTCGCCAAAGATATAATCAAAAATCGATGTTGGCAAAATTGCCTGGCAGAAACGTATGAAGTGATAACCGAAAGGAATACCCTTGAAGTTCCTGTTCTTCTCGATGCCGTTGATTATCTTGCGCGATGTGGGCTCGGGCTTAAGGATAGGGAATATGCGCGACTTGACACCGTCGAACATTCCTGTGTTGATGAAGTAGGGTGCAACGGTGGTGAAACGAACCTTGCTCTTCATCTGCTTGAGCTCAATGCGCACACTGTCGCTCCAGCCTATGACAGCCCACTTGCTTGCCGCATAGACCGACATACGGGGGTTGGAAATCATTCCGGCAGCCGAAGCGATGTTGCATATATGGCCGTGGTTGCGCTCAATCATTCCGGGAAGGAACTGCTGTGCAATTACCATTGGAGCAATTGAGTTTATCTTCATGGTACGCTCGATGTCATTTATGCTCTGCTTGTCGAATGTTTTGTTATTGGCTACTATACCTGCACAGTTGATGAGGATATCGACATTACCGCACTCTTTTGTTGTCATTTCGGCAACCTCGGCAACCTTCTTGCTGTCCGATACATCCACTTTGTAGCCTATCGCCTTGCCAATCTTGTTGTACTCTTTTATTGTAGAAGCAATGTTTTCCTCGTTGATATCCCATATTACCAGGCAACGGGCACCTTTTTCAAGTGCCATACGGCCCATTATGCGGCCAATTCCTGATGCACCGCCTGTGATAAGTACACAATTACCTTTGATTTTGGTCATAATCGCAACGTTTTAATGTTTATTTTATCATTTTGTACTTTTATGGGTGCAAAAATAGTTAAAAAAGAACAAACGAGCAAAAGTTTATTTCACAAATCAGCAATATTTGTGCAACAAGACCCTTAAATCTGCTGAAAATGGGGTTTCGGGGCACAGACTTAAACGCCATGACAGAATTATGAGATATCTCGCATACGCCCGATATGGCAGAACTTTGAAAGGTTAAACTGTATTGGTCCTCATCGCAATTGTTGTAAAATCACCGTACGGTCTTGTATGGCAAGCCTTCGATGCGCTCCAACGGGTATTGCCCCTCAAGCAGTCCGCTTATAACTGTGTCTCGCGCTCCGGCACTCTGGAAAGGATAGAGTTCGAAAAGCGGCATCACCGATGCAAAATGTTCCATAATCTCGGACTGTATGCTCTCATAATGGCTCCATTCGATGTCCGATGTGAAACAGTAGAACTGTATGGGCAGGCCTGTGTCACAGGGTTCAAGGGTACGCACCATAATCATCATGTCCTTTCTTATGAGCGGATGCTGGTGAAGGTATATGTCGGCATACGCACGGAAAAGCCCAGCATTGGTGTCAATGCTGCCGTTAGCTATGCCAAGTCTGTTTGCAGTGTTCTCAACCTCTCTTTTCTGCTTCTGTTCGATCTTCTTTGTTATGTAATCGGACAGTTCACGGTTCAGGCGCCTTGCGCGGCCTATAACGTCGTCACTGCATGGCTTTATGCTGTCGAGCTTTATCGTATAGCCGCGTGCTATGCGACGTCCGCCGCTCTCGCTCATGCCGCGCCAGTTGAGGAAACTCTCATTAATTAGTGAGTAGGGTGGAACGGTAGCTATCGTGTTGTCCCAGTTGCGCACCTTTACAATGGTGAGTGAGATGTCTATCACGTTGCCGTTGATGGCAGTTCCGGGGACCTCTATCCAGTCGCCCAAACGTACCATATCATTCTCAAGCAGCAGGAAACCGCCAACAAAGCCCATTATGCTGTCCTTTGCCACAAGCATGAGCACGGCTGCAAAAGCACCGAGACCGCCGATGAGGTAAAGCGGAGACTTGTCGGTGAGGATAGAGACAAAGACAATTGCGGCAATCAGGTAAACAATGATTTTGCCAATCTGTATGAATCCCTTTATGGGGCGGTCGTGGTATTTGCTGTTGGTGAAAGCCGAGTCGGCCACAGCACTCAACAGGGCATTGACAGCCATCACCACAGCCACCACAAAATATATCCACACGAGTTTCTCGGTGTAGTGGAAGAAGAGGCCCGACGGGTCGGCAATGAACTGCAACATACTGTTGAGTATTATTGGAGGCAGCATATATGCCTGCATGCGCAGGCGGTCCTTGACATTGAGTTTCTCAAGAAAGAGGTAACGCTTGCGGCGCAGAATGCGCCTTGAAGCCATAGCCAGCACCCGGTACACAACCTCGGCAACAAGCAGGGTGACAACCGTTACAAGGATTAGCAGGATAAGGCTGTCAATCTTTCCGGCAACATCTTCGGGAACTCCCACCTTGTCAAGAATCCATTTTATCTTATGCGACAGATAGTCGGCAACCTCCTGTTTCATCATTTTTTATTTTATAACAAACAGGAACGATTGTTTTCTTTTTAAGTAAGATTAAAAATCATTATCTTCGCAGATATTAAAAAATGATTGTATTATGCTTAAAGAAGGATTGACACATACAAGTAAAGTGACCGTCACGTTGGATAACTGTGCATCGGCTGTGGGCTCTGGCGGCCTCAATGTCTTTGCCACGCCATCGATGGTGGCACTCATGGAGAATGCGGCAATGAATGCCGTTGCACCGTTCTTGCCCGAGGGCTCTACAACAGTGGGGTCGGAGATAAACACGACACACATCAAGCCGTCGGCTTTGGGTGCAGAGATTGAGGCAACGGCAACACTAACTGCCGTTGAGGGCCGCAAGCTGCTCTTCGACGTTGAAGCCCGCGACGCATCCGGCACAATAGGCAAAGGCACTCATGTGCGATTCATTGTAGACATCGAGCGCTTTATGGCTAAATTGGGATAGTAACCATCAGACAGCCATTTGAATAAGTAGAATAATAGGATTAAGGAACTACTGCCATCTGTTAAGATGAATATCTTTTATACCAGCAACAGAGCGGAGTGGAGGGCTTGGCTCGCGGCAAATTTCGATAAGGAAAAGGAAGTGTGGTTCGTTTTCCCGATGAAGGCAGCCGACGAGGAGTCACTGTCATATAATGACGCGGTAGAGGAGGCCTTGTGTTTCGGATGGATTGACGGAGTTGTCAAGAACATCGACCCCACCCATCGGGCGCAACGTTTTACGCCACGACGAAAGGATAGTTCCTATTCAAGACCAAATATTGAACGACTGATATGGCTTGAGGAACAAGGGCTTATCCATCCTTGTGTACGTGAGAGTGTTCTGGGTATTATAAATGCGCCCTATGTGTTTCCAGCAGACATTATTGCAGCAATCAGGCTGGACAGTAAGGTGTGGGACAATTTCAACAACTTTTCGCCCTCATATAGACGTATCCGTATTGCCTACATCGACGCAGCCCGCAAACGCCCCGATGAATTCCACAGACGCCTCACCAGCTTTATCAAAAAGACCCGCGAGAACAAACTGATTATTGGCTACGGAGGCATTGATAAGTACTATAAGAGCTTCTGACAATAAAAGCGCTATCGTACTTGTCCTATTTATCTATTTTTTCTTTTACTTGCTGAACATCAAACCCCACGGTTTTGAGTACTACCGTTCCACTTCGGTCTATGACAAAACAAGTTGGAGTAGACTGTACACCATACTTTATCTTGAAAGGTGAATAATCAGACATCAGTTCAGATATAAATATATAGTCTTCGGAATATTGATTACGAAATTCTTTCAGCTCCTCAAGAGTACTAACAGAATAATAGACAAGTATTGCGAGACTATCTCCTGTATATTCTTCGCGCAATGCAGCTAGTTCTCTACGACCAGAACGTCCCATGCAACCCAAGCCACCATAAATAAGCAATATATTTTTATTGCGGTGTTCATCCCAAACAAATTTGTTTCCATGAGTATCAACAACATCAATCGGTACAAACTCTGCGCCTTCTTCTATTTGGCTTGTAGCGATATGCTCTTTTATCGCCTTTGCACACTCCGAATGACGGAGATTGCCAGGAAGATTATATAAGATTTCTTGAAGAGTATCCTTTTCGATGTCTGATCTAAGCATAAAACAACGTCTCAGCCCACTCGGTGTTGCCGAATAATTAATGGCAAGTTCCCTGTTTTTTCTATCCGCATAGGTTTCTAATTCTATTGCTTTTATATATAATGAATCTTCATTTTCTGCGTATAGCTTTGCTAATTTTTCACCTTCTTGCTCATACTCTGCCCATAAGGTACTATCAGCTTTAATATACTCTTGTTCACGCTTTGCATCATGCAACTCGGGAGTGCATTGAACGAATGCGAAACAATAAAGAATATAAAATATAAATCTTCTGTTCATATAAATTACTTAACGATATAAATTTAAACTGCTTCTAAAATCTTCTCAGAGATAAAAAGACATTAGATAAAATCTCACAACGCGCGTTGTGAGATTTTATGTTTTTTAACACTATGCTGAAAAACAATCGCTGTAACATTAATGTTTAAATATTGCAAGTCACCCACAGTGGGGTACATCAATCCAAATCATGTACCGCACACGTTGCGAAACGGTGGGTAATGATAGCATAGTAGTTTTGTCGTGTTTTATTTTGTGTTTGTGTTTAGGTTGCCCTCTGATGTGAATCACGGGGCAACCGTTTTTTTACAGTCTCTTGCTCCAGCAGAACATTCCGGGGAAGAGTTCCTTTACCTTTTCAATATCCTGCTCCTGCCCGAAGATCCCGAAGAACGACGAGCCGCTGCCGGACATCGAAGCGTAGATTGCGCCCATTGAGTAGAGTTTCTCCTTTATTTTCTCCATGGAAGGATGTGCAGCAAAGACACTCTTCTCGAAGTCATTCTTCATGCGGCCTTTCCACTCCTTTACCGGACTGGCAACAATTTCTGTAAGAGGAGTCTCGGGCGCAGCCGGGCGTACAAGAGAGTATGCCTCCTTTGTTGAGATATGTATATCGGGCTTTACAAGCACAAGAGTGTAACCTTTGAGGTCGCAAGAAGTGGAGCTGAGGATATTGCCAATACCTGTCGCATACGCGGGCGCGTTCCTTATAAAAAATGCACAGTCGGCACCGATGCGTGCTGCATACTCCTCAAGCTTGTCGTCACTCAAGCCCAACGACGCAATCTCATTGAGCATCTTCAGGGCAAAGGCAGCATCAGCACTGCCACCGCCAAGGCCTGCTCCTGTAGGTATGTTCTTGTAGAGTGCCATCTGCACCTTCGGCAGTTTGTGGTCGGCTGCAAGAATCTTGTAAGCCTTTACAACAAGGTTGTCATTGTTGTCGCCCTCGAACACCGCGTTATGCATTGTGAATGTATAGTCGGGAGCATCGGCATCCTCGGCCGGGGTTATCTCAAGTACATCCTCAAGAGGAATGGGGTAGAACACTGTCTCAAGGTTGTGGTAACCGTCGGGACGCTTTGAGACGACATCAAGCCCGAGGTTTATCTTTGCATTAGGGAATGTTACCATATTGATAAGTTCTTGTTTATGCAAAAATAATATAATTTTCATACACCGTTGATAACTTGACCTTTTTTGTTGATAAAGGATGAGAATCGGGTTGTTGACATTTGCCGGGATGTATGTATCTTCGCAGCCGGAAATATTTGATGATGGAAGATACAAATACACCTAAGAGAAGGGCGCCTCGCCGTCAGGCAGCCGACAACACACCTAAGTTGAGTGAATATGGACACGTACAGCCCCAGGCCTTGGAGTTTGAGGAGGCTGTGCTGGGTGCCTTGATGATTGACAGTGATGCAATGGGCCGCTTGGGAGGTGTTCTCAAGCCGGAATCGTTCTATGACAAGCGCAACCAGTTGCTGTTCGACGCGATACAGCAGATGGACCTCAGCGACCGTCCGATAGATATCCTTACCGTGACAGAGTTCCTGCGTTCGAAGGGAACCCTTGAAGAGGTGGGCGGCCCGGTGTACATTGCACAGTTGACAAGCAGGGTGGTCTCTTCGGTCAACATCGAATACCATGCAAACATCATTGCACAGAAGAAACTTGCCCGTGACCTCATAAAGTTCACCAGCAAGACACAGGTGCAGGCTTTTGACGAGACACAAGACGTGGAGGAGCTTATGCAGCAGGCCGAATCGGAGCTGTTCGAGATTTCGCGTCACAATATGAAGCAGGATTTTACCCAGATTAACCCGGTCATCAAGCAGGCGTATGCGCAGATACAGACAGCGTCAAAGAATACAAGCGGTATCAGCGGTCTCAGTACGGGTTATCATCGCTTGGACAAGGTGCTGTCGGGTTGGCAACCTACCGACCTCATCATTTTGGCAGCCCGTCCGGCGATGGGTAAGACTGCCTTCGCCCTCTCGCTCATCCGTAACATGGCAGTGGACCAGGGCATTCCTGTGGGTATGTTCTCACTTGAGATGGGTAACGTGCAGCTTGTGCAGCGTCTCATCTGTAATGTGTGCCAGATTCCAGGTGACAAAATCCGTAGCGGTCAGCTCGAGCGTTACGAGTGGGGACAGCTCGACAGCAAGATTGTGGCACTTGAGAATGCCCCTCTTTACATTGACGACACTCCGCAGCTCTCGGTGTTCGAGTTGCGCTCCAAGGCGCGCCGAATGGTACGCGAGCATGGTGTGAAGATGATTTTCATCGACTACCTGCAGCTTATGACAGCCAACACCGGCAAGGGAAACCGCCAGGAGGAGATCAGTACAATCTCGCGTGCGCTCAAAGGACTTGCAAAGGAACTTAACATCCCTATCATGGCGCTCAGTCAGCTGAACCGTAATGTCGAGGGCCGTGAGGGTATCGAGGGTAAGCGTCCGCAGTTGAGCGACCTCCGTGAGTCGGGAGCCATCGAGCAGGATGCCGATATCGTTATGTTCGTGAACCGTCCCGAGTATTTCCATATATATAAGGACGGTGACTTCGACTGGCGAGGCAAAGCGGAAATCATCATAGCCAAGCACCGTAACGGTGGACTGGACAACGTGCCTCTTATCTTCCGCAAGGAGTATGCACGCTTCATGAATCTTGACGACGAGTCGTTGGCACCGCCTCCGGGTGACATGCCAGTGATGCGCGGTTCAAAGATGAATGCTTCAATGCCTGCCGAGCCGGAATACATTCCTGACATTCCCACTTATATACAGAACCAACAGATGCCACCGGAATTGGCTGCAAGCCCTAACGAGCCGATGCCTTTCTAAACAGGCATCAGACATGAATCATATAAGACATTTCCGGCAGATTCCATTGAAATATGAGGATTTTTGCAGGAAATGTTTTGTGTTTCTGTATTTATTCCTATTTTTGCGATAGAAATGCGTAAAAGCATCGCTCTTTAAAATCAAAAGTCCGCAGTTGGACTTCTAAAACAATTGCAATAGTGAAATTCTTGACACAAAATTCAAAGAACAATGAAACGATTTTGACAGGGACGCGTATGCGCTCTTGCCAGACGTGATGTTCTTTGACTTTGTGTACAGAGCCGATAGATTGCAGGTCATTTACGTGTCTTTGTAATATGTAATTACAATCACGCGTATAATATGGCTTTTTGTGGCAATCTCATGATATCGGCACAAATGACAGTGTTTTATTGTATGAAAGTGACCTGTTTCTGCATCCGGCAGATAACGGGTGGTTTAACATTAAGCGTGCGACAAATATAAAGTGTTGCGCGTCAGACTTGTATTGCCGTAACCTATGCGGCAAAAACGATTAATCAACCTTTAAATTTTACTATTATGGAGAATATTACTATTGACAATTTCGAGTATAAGAATAATATGAGTGTGAACAACGATTTTACAGTAGCAGACGTGATGAATGCCAACGACGAAGAGTTTGAGAAGTTGCTGGATGAGTTTGTCAAGCAGCAGCTCGACGAACCGGACGATGACGAGAAGGAAGAGGATTCTGATGATTCCTGCGATGAGAAAGACGACGATGAAGAAGATGCAGATGAGAATGAAGAGGATGAAAAGGAATTCAAGGAATTCAAATTCGGACAAACCGAACTTGAGCTTGGCGGCTACCGCTATACAATACCGAAACAACCTTATTGCTGTAAGGCTTCAGGCCTGACGATTGACAACGACAGCTATGATAGACAACACCTCAAGGGCGAGCCGATTGTCATTGATGTCAATAACGAGCTGTATTCCGACATCTGCATCGTAGCAAAGGAGGTGAAAGGATTCAAGGAAGAATACACCCCAGTGATATACGTGTACAAGGCTTCGGAGAGTCACCCCATACTGCGCGTAGAGTCCTATTATTACGATGATGAAAATTTCATAGGGTACAATACAAAACATTTCATGAGCGAGTACCCCGACGGCAACTACTTTATGCTTATATGGGGCCTGGAGGTAGAGAATGTATCAACGGCATACAGAAACTGCGACGGCGGATTCTGTATACCTTTTGTCAAAGTGAACGGTGATATCGAGCTTCCTGCTGTTGCATTGGAAAAGATAGATATCAATACTGACAGTTCAGGAGAATGTCTTGACGTCTCTTTGGGATTCGGCAGCATGCTCGACAAGAGATATGCCTACTCGTTGTACCTGTATAACAGGAGCTATAACCTCGTGGCACGTGGCGCTACATTCCCTTGGGACACATTCAGCAACAGAAAGAGAAAGAACCTGAAGGCCCACCTTTATACGTCAAACGTCCTGTTCGGCGAATACACGCTCTGCCTCGTTCAGAACAGCACCCCTTGTTGGAGGATTGACATCTCCATTTATGACGGCAAAGTGGTGTCGACAGGCATATCTGCCATAAAACCGTTCAGTAAAGAGTACATAATCCTTTCGGAGCTTGAGCGCAGAACCTTATGGCGCTCGTTCCGCGAGAGCAACGCTCCTTTGTCAATGAAGGATTACTTCGTGAACAACCTGGCCCACAGCTACATGAACAACCTGCGGAATGACTTGAGACTCAAAATGTTGGTTCCTACCCGGAATTTTGTCTATAATGGAGGATATTCCCCCAACGAACTCGAGTCGCTGAGCAAAATGACACGTTTGTTCTGGAACGTATCTTATTTCAATTCTGCCGACTGTGTTACTCTTACCGAAGGCAGTAATGCCGCATATCCCAACAATGATGCCAATGAATTCTTCGAATACTGCAGACAGAAGTGTTTTGCCCTTTACAACATCACGGCATTAGTGGGCAACGGTGCGTATGTTGTCAATAAGATGCTTGAGACAATAGAGGGTAATTCTTGCAATATAATCTGTCTCATCGGCACTCCTGGAGAGGTGGAACAGGTGTTTGAGAGTTTTCCGCAGCTCCGGAGACACTTCCAGCCATCGGACAGCATCCCTGGCGACAAGGTGTATGCCGACACGTTTGTCACCCAGGTTGCAGGTGAGTTGAAGAATCTTGACCTGAAACTCTCTCCTTCGGCGCAACGACATTTGGCCAATGCCGCAAGAGAAGCCGAAGAGACAGGAAACCTGAGAGGAATGTCGGTGACAGATATTACTGATTTTGTAAAAACGGAGATTGTGGATAACTTCGTAAGCCGCACATTGTCAACCGTCGACAAGAAAAGTGCCGAAGACAAGGAGTTTCTCATGACAGTGGAGCCATGCGACATCAATAAAGACAAACTGGTAATGGGTGCCGACAGGGAGTTCGAGGAGAGTATCGAGGAGCTGAATATGATGGTGGGGCTGGAGAGTGTGAAAAAGAATATAACCACCACGTTCAACCGACTCAAAATCAGTGCCGAGCGCAAGCGTTTGGGACTGAAAGTCAAGAGAGGGGAGTGTCATCACATGATTTTCACAGGCAACCCCGGAACGGGAAAGACAACTGTGGCCAAGATGATGGGACGCATATACCGCTCTTTGGGGCTTCTGTCAAAAGGAGAGGTGGTATTCACTGACCGCGGCAAGATTGTTGGACGTTACATAGGCGAGACCGAACGCAACATGCAACGTATTCTGCAAGAAGCGAGGGGCAACATCCTTTTTATTGACGAGGCTTATACATTGTGCGACAGTCTGCAGGACCGCAAGGATTTCGGATACCGCGCGATAGAGTGCCTGCTGACTGTCATGGCTCAGGAGAACAGCGACATGATTGTCATCTTTGCGGGCTATACCAAGGAGATGGATATGATGATGCGCAGCAATCAGGGGCTGAGCGGCCGTTTTCCTTACAAGTTCGAATTTGAGGATTATACCGCCGATGAGCTGATGCAGATTGCCGAACACAACCTGATGCAGGAGGATTATGAACTCACAGAGGAGGCACGCTCCCTGTTGCACAAGACAATAGAAGAGGCTGTCGACAACAAGGAGTGGGACTTCAGCAATGCAAGGTGGATCAAGCAGTATGTCAGCAACGGCATTGTCACGGCACAGAGTGAAAGACTCATGTCATGCTTCGGTACAAAAAGCCGCGATGACTACCGCCGTGTGACTGTTGATGATGTGGCTGCAGCGTATGCTTTACATAAGCCTGTAAAGAAGAGCAGGAAAGTGTATCGGGAGATAGGGTTTACAGCCTAACTTCCGTTTCATCCGTTAAATTAGTGGAATCTCTTCGCATCATAGTCAAAGTCAGTAATGTATAATACGAACTAACTTTTGTGTCCTTGTGAACGATTTACCCTTAATCCATTGTCGTATATTCTTATTGTTATTGTTCTATCATGTCCTTTTGGCGCCCAAAAGGACCAAAAGACCCGGCACACGGAAAAATCGTCACAAGTGCCCTTTGCTCGTGCCGCATGAGCGAGCATTCGGTCGGGCACTTGCTTGCCACTCATGGCTTTCGCTTGTTTTGCAGGGTGCTGCGGACCTTGATTTGCGCGGCTATATAAGATAATTTATACCCGCGCAAATCTTCAAACATACCTCGCACAATGGCCTGCAAACAAGCGGCCATGAGCTGGATTTTTAACGGTGCCGGTGTTTTATTGGAATTACCTATGCTATGAATATTGTTAATTGTGCCTTCATAGGAATAATATAAATAGGCTACAAAGCTTCATATATAATCTTGATTCTTCAAAAACGAAGCAGGACGGCAACAGATACCGTCCTGCTTCGTATATATGATAATAGAACTGTTATTTTCCTGCGGCGAATTTCTTTGCCTGCTCCTCGATGAGTTCCTTGTCCTCGAAGTAGTTGATTTTCATTGCACGACGGACATCGGCAAGAGTGTCGGCTGCTACGGCACGTGCAGTCTCGCATCCCTGCTGCAGGATTGCATACACCTCGTGGATCTTCTGCTCCCACTCCTTGCGGCGTGCACGGATTGGCGCAAGTTCCTCCTCAAGGATTGCAATGAGGAATCTCTTTACCTTTACATCACCAAGGCCACCACGCATATAATGCGCCTTGAGTTCGTCAAGGTTAGGGTAGTCGGGGAGGTACTTCCCGAAGTGCTCGGGACGGCAGAATGCATCGAGGTATGTGAACACGGTGTTGCCCTCGACCTTACCCGGGTCCTGAACACGGATGTGGTCAGGGTCGGTGTACATTGACATCACATGCTGCTTGAGTTCCTCGGCTGTATCGGAGAGGTAGATGCAGTTGCCGAGCGACTTGCTCATCTTTGCCTTGCCGTCAGTTCCCGGCAGGCGACAACAGATGCTGTTGGTCGGCAACAATATTTCAGGTTCAACAAGTGTCTCGCCATAGATACCGTTGAAACGGCGTGCGATCTCACGGGCCTGCTCAATCATAGGCTGCTGATCCTCGCCGGCAGGAACGGTTGTAGCGCGGAACGCAGTGATGTCCGATGCCTGGCTGATGGGGTAGGTGAAGAAACCCACAGGGATGCTCGCCTCGAAGTTACGCATCTGGATTTCAGTCTTCACGGTAGGGTTACGCTGCAGGCGTGATACCGTAACAAGGTTCATATAGTAGAACGCGAGTTCACAAAGCTCGGGAACCTGTGACTGGATGAATATTGTACACTGTGACGGGTCAATACCCACTGACAGATAGTCGAGTGCCACCTCAATGATATTCTGGCGCACCTTCTCCGGGTTGTCGGCATTGTCGGTGAGTGCCTGTGCGTCGGCAATCATGATAAAAATCTTGTCATAGACACCAGAGTTCTGCAACTCAACACGACGGCGCAAAGAACCTACATAGTGTCCCAGATGGAGGCGTCCGGTAGGGCGGTCGCCTGTAAGTATAATCTTGCTCATATATTGCTGGATTTTAATTTGGATGCAAATATACAAACAAACAAGCGAGAAACATCAAGCTTGCTTGAATGTTTTTTACTGCGAGTGCAGAAAATATTCGCAGTTTACTGCAAATATACAAAAAACGAGCGAAAGTTGTACAAGCGAGCGAGCAAGAATTGATTTTTACTTCCGACTGGCGGAAGAAGGTCAAACAGCATCTATTCAGGCAACCTTGTCAATTGTTTATTGTGTATGGCCCTGAATGAAATTATAATTTTTGACTGAGATAATCCGAGAGGTTTTAGCTCTGTTTGAATCAATGTTAGCAAATGCTCGTTGTTCCTTGCATAAATTTTTACAAACAAGTCATAAGCTTCATTCGTGCAATGAACCTCGACAATTTCAGGAATGGACTTTAAGGCTTCGATAACACTCTCAAAACGAGAATCATCTTTAAGCGTAAGCCCAATATAAGCACAGGTGTCATAACCAATTTTTGCGGGATTGATGATATATTTTGAGCCTTGAATAACACCTAATGAGGTAAGTCGTTTTACTCGTGTATGAATGGTTGTACCGGAAACTCCACAGGCTCGGGCGACTTCTTGGAAAGGTATGCTTCCATCCTTCGCCAACATTTGAAGGATTTTTTCATCTATTTCATCAAATTGATTATTCTCCATATGAAAATCATTTGTTTGATGCAAAATTACATATATTTCTCCGATATTCGATGTTCGTAGCTTTTTTTATATTTTATCTAACCATAATTTACTACATGCATCACTTGGCATTCGCCAGTCACCACGGGGACTAAGAGAAACACTGCCAACTTTAGGACCATCAGGCATACATGAGCGTTTGAACTGTTGTGCAAAGAATCGGTGGATAAAGACGGAAAGCCAATGCTTAATGATGGTTTCATCGTAGGAACCGGCAAAAGCGAGGATAGCCATATCCAGGATTCTTTGGGGACTTGCTCCATAGCGTATGAAGTGGTACAGGAAGAAATCGTGTAGCTCGTACGGACCCACTACATCTTCAGTACGTTGTTCTATCTCCTCATTTTCGCCAGATGGTAGTAATTCCGGACTTACAGGTGTGGAAATTATATCCAGCAGAATAGTTCGAAGTGCCGAATCGGTCTTATTGTCCGCTATCCATTGAACCAAGTATTTGACTAATGTCTTAGGTACACCACTATTAACCGCATACATCGACATGTGGTCGCCGTTGTATGTGGACCACCCAAGAGCTATTTCGGATAAATCGCCGGTTCCTATTACAATTCCATTGTATTGGTTGGCAATATCCATCAGGATTTGGGTCCGTTCACGCGCTTGGGTGTTTTCATAGACAGTGTCATGGAGTTCTTTTGGATGCTCTATATCCTTGAAATGAACCCTGCAAGCCTCTTTGATGTCAATCTCTTTGAAGCTGCATCCCAATTCCTTAATCAAGTTTACAGCATTGAGATAAGTGCGGTCTGTCGTTCCAAATCCCGGCATTGTTATGGCAAGAATATCCTTTCTGTCCTTGCCAAGTTGGTCGAAGGTGCGGACGCATATCAATAAGGCCAAAGTAGAATCCACTCCTCCCGATATGCCTATTACAGCACTTCTTGCATGGGTATGTGTGAGTCGTTTGGCCAGTCCTGCACATTGAATAGATATGATTTCATG
Source organism: uncultured Bacteroidales bacterium (assembly GCA_937900095.1). Classification (GTDB taxonomy): domain Bacteria; phylum Bacteroidota; class Bacteroidia; order Bacteroidales; family Bacteroidaceae; genus HGM04593. The sequence continues at coordinate 45,186 of CALCEC010000033.1, forward strand.
GCATGTCTCCTCATAATCTCTGCCTTTGGGGATAAACGGGTGGGGCGATATAGTTCTATGAAGGAGTTTACCTATTTTAGTCAAAGGTTTGGCCATAATCATCCGAAGGGAGGACTGGGTTATATGATTCCGGCAGGCCTTGAAGGTGGTATTTGTCAACCGTTCGTTTCTTAAACAATCCACATCTATATCGCCTATCAGTAGCTGAGGCTCATAATTGAATCTGTTGGCTTCGCAAAGGAAATTTCCGTTCTCGCAGATAAACGCATTTCCGCTGAAGACGACATCCGAGGAAGATTCGCCGAAGCCACACGAACTATACACATATCCGGCAATCAGCCGTCCCGACTGTTGAGAAATCAGGTTGCGAAGATATTTATGTTTACCGACGCATTCATTGGAGGCTGAAAGGTTAAAAATGATTTCAGCTCCTTGCAACGCAAGAAAAGAACTTCGAGGGACTGGTGCCCACAAGTCTTCGCAGATCTCTATGCCGAATGTCACTTCTGGCGTAGCAAACAACAGATCATTGCCGATAGGGATATGTTCCCCATGAATGTCACACTCTGAGATTTGATTGTCGAATGCAGATGTAAACCATCGCTGTTCATAAAATTCCTTATAGTTGGGCAGGTAGCTTTTGGGAACCAGGCCCAATATGTGCCCTCGTTGTATAACTGCGGCTGTGTTTAGCAGTTGATGGCCAATAACAATAGGAAGTCCAACTATTGAAATTATATCTAGATGTGCAGTACGTTCTGCAATCTCCAACATTCCCAGTAATGCGTCTTCTTGAAGTACCTGTTGAAAAAACAAATCTCCACAACTATAACCAGTGATGGAAAGTTCCGGGAATACGATAATCTGCACATCTGACGTTGCGGCTTCTTGAATCAAACGATTTATCTCAAAAGTATTATATCTGCAATCGGCTACTTTTACTTTGGGGATTGCAGATGCAACTTTTACAAAACCTTTCATGAGTGTTTGTTTTTCAATTGAACAATCGTTTTATGCGATTCATCGCTTCTGAGCAATCCTCCATATGGCCAAACGCCGTCAAACGAACACAACCCTCACCACTTGGACCGAAGCCAACACCGGGAGTCACCACCACATTTGCTTCATAGAGCATTTGGTCGAAAAATTCCCAAGAAGAGATACCATCGGGTGTCTCCATCCATAGATATGGTGCGTTTTCTCCCCCATAAACCTGTATGCCAAGTTCCTCGAATCCGTTTCTCATCAACGCAGCATTGGTCATATAATAGTTTATGATATTTCTGACCTGCCTTTTCCCTTGTTCTGTATAGATAGCCTCAGCCCCTCTTTGGGTGATATAACTTGTCCCGTTGAATTTTGTGCATTGACGTCGATTCCACAGCCTATTCAGACCCACCGGTTTGCCGTCCGGCGTGAAGGCTGTCAGTTCTTCGGGAACAATAGTGTATCCGCACCGTACACCGGTGAACCCTGCTGTCTTAGAAAAACTTCTGAACTCTATTGCACATTTCTTTGCACCCTCAATCTCATATATCGAATGTGGAATGTCACTCTCCTGTATATAAGCTTCATAAGCAGCGTCAAATAAAATGAGTGAGTCATTCTCCAGGGCATATTCCACCCAATCTCCCAGCTCCTTCTTGCTCAACACAACCCCCATCGGGTTATTGGGATAGCACAGATATATAATGTCTATGTGCCTGTCGGGTATCTGCGGTTTAAAATGATTTCTGATGTTACACGGCATATATACCACATTGCTCCATCCAGCATTTGTAAGGTTACCGGCACGTCCGCTCATAACATTACTATCAACATAAACCGGATATACGGGGTCTGTCACGCCGACGCTATTGTTTATACTCAAGATGTCACCAATGTTACCACAATCACTTTTTGCCCCATCACTAATGAATACTTCTGAAGGAGACAATTTCACTCCACGCGGTAAATAGTCGTTCTTGATAATGGCATTAATAAGAAAATCATATCCGTGTTCAGGGCCATATCCTCTAAATGTAGTTATCTTACCCATCTCTTCTACCGCTTTTGCCATTGCATCCACAGATGCCTTTGGTAGAGGTTGTGTTACATCTCCTATTCCCAAACTAATGACATTTCTATCCGGATAGTTCTCCTTAAATGCCTTAACTCTCTTTGCTATTTCCGAGAACAAGTAGTTGTTCGATAATTTGAGAAAGTTTTCATTAATTATTGCCATAATATTTCTGTTTTATTCATTTAATTCGATAGCTCCATCAAATACCTTTTCGGCAGTTCCTCTCATATATATATGCTTGCCAACATTATCCCAATATACCTGCAGATCACCACCATCCATATGTATAAGAATTTCATTTTGAACCTTGTTTGTAGATATTGCAGCAAAAGCTGTGGCACAAGCCCCCGTTCCACAAGCCTGCGTAATGCCTGAGCCCCGTTCCCAGACTCTCATACGAATGCTCCCGTCTGGTTTTATTTCCGCAAACTCTACATTTGTCTTTTGAGGAAAAAGTTGATGATTCTCAAGTACAGGTCCTACGTTGGCCAACGGTACAGATTCCACATCTTCCACAAAGATGACAAGATGCGGATTACCCATGCACACATATGTACCGTAATAGGTTACACCATTGATGTTGAAATCCTTTTTCATCAAGCTACCGTCCCTTGTTGCCACCTGTCGGGAATTGGATAAAGAGGGGACTCCCATATCTACGGTGACACTTTCAACCTCATTGCCTGTGACATGCAACATGAGCCGTTTGATTCCGGACAACGTCTCAAGCGAAATCTCATCCTTTCTTGTCAGGACATTGTCATATACGAACTTGCCGATGCAGCGGCTGGCATTGCCGCACATCATTGCCTCGGAACCATCGGCATTGAATATACGCATGGAAAAATCTGCAACCGGACTCATGCCTATCAGGACCAAGCCGTCAGCACCGATTCCTTTGTGGCGATCACTCCATTTGATGGAAGTTGCCGAAGGATCTTTTATAGGATACAATGAAGTATCGACATATATATAATCGTTGCCAAGTCCGTGCATTTTTGTAAATCTGACTACTCTTGACATCTTACCTGTACTTTATATAACTTTAAATGTCAGGTCAGGTAATCCTTTTTACCGCTTTCACAAGGGAGGAAGGGCATATTCCCTTCCTCCCGCCAAACAAACCTAACCACTAAATACAACCAATGAACTCATCGGATGAATAAAAGTTCTCTATATTTAGGCAATGGCCACATACGGTTATCGACAATGAATTCCAGTTTGTCGATGTGATAACGGATCTGCTCCAACATTGGAGCTATTGTATCATGATAGGCAATTGCCTTTTCTCTCTCCTCAGAAATGCGGTTTGCACTCTTGCGCGCCTCGATCATCGTTTCAACATGAGCAGCGATGTAAATAGTATGCTCAGCTATCTCCTCTATCAGACGCTTGTTCTCCGCAGAAAGCCTGTCGGCGACTTCCAGCGTGTATATATCCATCATCTTGTGTACATTACCGATGAGCCTGCTCTGGTATTCCGTTGCTACAGGAATGATATGATTCATTGCCAAATCTCCGAGGACTCTCGCTTCAATCTGGATTTTCTTCGTATACATCTCCCATTTCACCTCATTGCGGGCCTTAAGTTCCTTACGGGTCATGACTCCTGTATTCTCAAACATTGCAATACTCTCGGGTTTCAGATAGTTGTCGAAAATCAGAGGACAACTTGTTTCGCAATCAAGGCCTCTGCGGACAGCTTCCTCTTTCCATTCGTCGGAATAGCCGTTACCGTCAAAGCAGATAGGGGCACACTCTTTTATGTAGCGGCGGACAACCTTGAGAATGGCTTTCATCTTCTGCTCACCGCCCTCGACAAGTGCATCGACATCCTTCTTGAATGTAATCAATTGGTCTGCGACTGCGGTATTCAGGGCAATCATCGCACAGGCACAGTTCGCACCGGAGCCTACTGCACGGAATTCGAAACGGTTGCCCGTAAAGGCGAATGGCGATGTGCGGTTACGGTCGGTATTGTCAATCATAAGCTCCGGTATCTGCGGGATATCAAGCTTCATCCCCTGCTTGCCGCCAAAGGAAATGATATCGTCACTGTCGTTTTCGGCAAGATGCTTCAGGACCTGGGACAACTGTGAACCGAGAAATGAGGAGATGATAGCAGGAGGTGCTTCGTTGGCGCCTAAGCGGTGGGCATTGTCGGCGCTCATAATGGAGGCTTTGATAAGGCCGTTATGATGATACAAGGCTTTCAGTGTATTCACCACGAATGTCACGAAGCGAAGATTATCCTTGGCTGTCTTGCCAGGTGACATAAGCAACACTCCCGTATCGGTTCCGAGCGACCAGTTATTGTGCTTTCCTGAGCCATTGACACCCTTGAAAGGCTTCTCGTGCAGCAGGACCCTGAACCCGTGGTTACGGGCGATATTACGCATGAGTGACATTATCTGCATATTGTGGTCTACCGCAAGGTTGCACTCCTCAAAGACCGGTGCCAGTTCAAACTGGTTGGGAGCCACTTCGTTGTGGCGGGTCTTCACCGGAATTCCCAATTGCAATGCCTGGATTTCCAGGTCTTTCATGAATGCCGCAACTCTTTGAGGTATTGCACCGAAGTAATGGTCTTCCATCTGCTGGTTCTTCGGTGCCTCTTGTCCCATCAGGGTCCTTCCGGTCATCAGCAGGTCGGGGCGTGCAGCATATAACCCCTCGTCAACCAGGAAATACTCCTGTTCCCATCCTAAATAGGCAAATACTCTCTGTACTCCGGGATTGAAGTAGTGACAAACATCTGTTGCAGCCTTGTCTACGGCACTCAGTGCACGTAAAAGAGGTGCCTTATAATCAAGTGCCTCACCCGTATAGGCAATGAAGATTGTGGGGATACACAGTGTGTCATCGACAACAAAAACCGGTGATGAGGGGTCCCATGCCGAATAGCCTCTGGCCTCGAATGTATTACGGATACCTCCACTGGGGAAGGAGGAGGCATCGGGTTCCTGCTGGACGAGCAACTTGCCCGAGAACTCTTCAATCAACCCGCCTTTACCGTTCGGATCAAAGAACGAGTCATGTTTTTCGGCCGTTCCTTCGGTGAGAGGCTGGAACCAATGGGTATAATGGGTAACACCCAAGTCTGCAGCCCAACGGCGCATTCCTTCGGCAACCTCATCTGCCACCTTGCGGTCAAGGGTAGCCCCGTTGTCCATAACATCTATCATCGAAGCGTATGTTTCAACCCTCAAATAACGGGACATCTGTTCACGACTAAAAACATATTTGCCGAAATAGTCGCAAGGGCGACCATCGGGAATCTCCACTGCAGCAGCTTTCTTGCAGAAAGCACTCTCCACGACATTGAATCTCAATTCAGACATAACTGACTATAATATTATTTTAACCAATCCCTTAATCTTTCAGCGGCTTGCTCGCAGGCCTCTCTTTTCGCAAATGCGCTTAATCTAACAAAACCCTCTCCACCGGGACCGAACACGACACCCGGGGTACATATCACCTTTGCACCGTATAACATTGATTCGAAAAATTCCCATGACGATGTTTCTGTCGGGATTTTTATCCATAGGTAAGGAATATGTTCGCCGCCATAGATCCTAAGGTTCAATTGTGACAGTATCCGTCTCATAAGACGTACATTCTCCATGTAGTATTCCCTTGTCGCGCGGAGCTCTTTCTCCCCCTCGGGAGAATATGTCGCGGCAGCTGCACACTGGGTGACATACGACACGCCATTGAAACGGACGCTCTGCCTACGGCTCCACAATGTATTCATCTGTAATCTACGGCCATCCAGTGTCTGCACCATCAACTCTTTGGGAATAATGGTATATCCACATCTCAAACCAGTGAAACCGGCTGTACGCGAAAAGCTCCGGAGTTCTATGGCAACTTTCTTTGCGCCGCGTATCTCATATATGGAATGTGGAATATCAGGCGATTGGATATATGCCTCGTAGGACGCATCAAAGAGGATGAGTGTATTGTTCTTTAATGCATAATCCACCCATTTCTTGAGTTGCCCTTTACTGTAGGCTGCACCCGTAGGATTGTCAGGTGAGCATAAATAGACAATGTCAATGGGAATTTCAGGAGGCATTGGAGTAAAGCCATTGTTCTCGTTACAGTTCAAATAGCAGACGTTGCTCCACTTGCCATGGTTGAAGACTCCTGCTCTGCCTGATATTACATTACTTTCAATGTAAATAGGATAGATAGGGTCTATGACACCTATTGTATTATCTGCACGCAAGATATCACCGATATTCCCTATTTCACTTTTTACACCGTCGTTTATAAAGACCTCGTTGGGCATCAGGTGTATGCCACGGGGATTGAAATCGTTTTTGACAATGGCTTCCCGTAAGAACTCGTATCCCTGTTCGGGGCCATAACCGTGAAACGTCGTTGAATCGGCCATGTCATCCACGGCTCTATGCATAGCTTCGACAACAGGGGAGGGCAGAGGACTGGTGACGTCGTTTATGCCCATATCAATAAGTTCGGCATTGGGTCGGATGACTTTGAATGTGTTGATTTTCTTCGCTACATCCGAAAACAGGCTCTCGCCCGGTAACTCTAAAAAGAATTCATTCAGGAGTGCCATAACATATTCTTTTACAGGTCATGATCTTTCTCAGGCAATACACCTTAAAGAAGTACAAGACGGTAATATCGGCAGGATATCCGGTATATCTTGTCATCTCAGTCAGCGTCATTGATATCAGTTTCCTTCCCATCTGATTTACCTGAATTACGCTGCAAATTTAATGAGATTGCCTTTAAGTTGTGACACTGAAAAACTGCCGGACAAACAAAAAAATTACACGCTCCGTAAAAACTCAATCCTAAAGACTAAATTGATTTGATATTTAAACCAAACGCTGCATCAAACTTTAATATTGAAAGTATAACAATCTTCCTTTTCCAAAAATCGCTGTCGCAAGGAGACGGTCAAATCATATCAGATAATTTTGCAGCACAATTCAATTGACATGGAAAAGTTAAAGCATGAATGTGGAGTTGCAATGGTCCGTCTGCTCAAACCTCTCCGGTATTACCAAGAGAAGTACGGTACCTGGATGTGGGGGCTGAACAAGCTCTATCTGTTGATGGAAAAGCAACACAACAGAGGTCAGGAAGGAGCCGGATTGGCCTGCGTCAAACTTAACGCAGCTCCCGGTGAAGAGTATATGTTCAGGGAACGCGCAGTCGGTACAAGTGCCATATCCGAAATTTTCGATGCCGTACATCATAACTATCATTCGCTGACAGCCGGGCAATTGCAGGATGCGATAATGGCAGAAAAGAGATTGCCTTTTGCCGGAGAGTTGTATATGGGACACCTACGCTATTCCACGACGGGCAAGAAAGGATTGGAGTACATCCACCCTTTCTTGCGGCGCAACAACTACCGGGCCAAGAACCTTGCTTTGTGCGGCAATTTCAATCTGACGAATGTAGATGAGGTCTTTGACAAGATAACGTCGGCCGGACAACATCCACGAAAATATGCCGATACATACATAATGTTGGAACAGGTAGGGCACAGACTTGACAGGGAGGTCGAGAGGCTCTACGGCGAGTGCAGAAACGAAGGGTTGCAGGGCATAGAATTGACCTGCCAGATAGAAGAACGTCTGGATTTGCAGAATGTCCTACAGACATCAACTCCATGGTGGGACGGAGGCTATGTAATCTGCGGCATAACCGGCAGCGGAGACTCATTTGCCGTACGTGACCCGTGGGGTATCCGCACGGCATTCTATTACAAGGATGACGAAGTGATGGTCCTCGCCTCGGAACGTCCTGTAATCCAGACGGTCCTTGATGTTCCGGTGGAAGCCATAAATGAGTTGCAGGCAGGCGAAGCTATCATCATAAAGAAATCGGGCGATATCAGGCTTGTACAAGTCAACAGGCAGCAACAACTGCGGCCCTGTTCTTTTGAAAGAATCTATTTTTCCCGTGGCAGCGACAAGGATATCTATCAGGAGCGCAAGGCTCTTGGAAGAAATCTTACGCCGGCAATCCTTAAATCGATAGATTATGACATCAGGCACACGGTCTTTTCCTTTATCCCGAATACCGCTGAGGTTGCATTCTACGGCATGCTGGAGGGATTGGACGATTATCTTGACAAGTTGAAGGCCAGGAAAATCAAGGCATTGGGCCACAAGGCCGAATATAAAGAACTGGAGCAGATTCTTTCAATGCGCATACGAAGCGAGAAAGTTGCCATAAAAGATATAAAGCTACGCACATTCATCGCCGAAGGCAAGACCCGCAATGACCTTGCCGCACACGTCTACGACATAACTTACGGAAGCATTGAACCGTTCGTGGATAATCTGGTAGTCATAGATGACAGCATCGTCCGTGGCACGACATTGCATCAAAGCATCATTTCCATTCTCGACAGGCTGCATCCGCGCAAGATAGTGATTGTCTCTTCATCTCCTCAGGTCCGTTATCCCGATTATTATGGGATTGACATGTCGAGCATGGAGCAGTTCATTGCATTCCGTGCCGCAATGGCTCTGCTTAAAGAACAGAGGAAAGAGGATATAATCACTTCAACCTATAACAGTTGCAAGGTACAGGAGCATTTACCCAAAGAGAATATGCGGAACTATGTTAAGAATATATATGAGCCATTCACAGATGAAGATATTTCCACAAAAATAGCGGAACTGCTCACCCCTCCGTCAATCAATGCTAAGATTGAGATTGTGTATCAAAGCATTGAGGGGTTGAGAAAATCTTGCCCGAATCATACAGGAGACTGGTATTTCAGTGGAGATTATCCTACTTGTGGAGGGTTAAGACTTCTGAACAAAGCATTTATTGATTATATAGAAAATGAAGAAAGCAACATTAATCCTTGACGACAACACCCGCTTCAACGGTTACTCGTTCGGGGCAGAGCATCCGGCAGGTGGAGAAGTCGTCTTCAATACAGCAATGACCGGCTATACAGAGAGCCTAACCGACCCGTCCTACGCAGGCCAGATAGCTGTGCTGACATTTCCGTTGATAGGTAATTATGGCGTTCCCGGGAAGTTGTTCTGGGAAAGTGAGCGTATACACCCCGAGGCACTGGTTGTCAGCGATTATAGTGAGTCATTCAGCCATTGGAATGCTGTCGAAAGCCTCGGGGATTGGCTGAAACGCGAGAATATTCCCGGCATAACCGGTATAGACACACGTGCCCTCACAAAACGTTTAAGGGAGTCGGGGGTGATGATGGGCAAGATAGAGATTGAAGATACAGACAACACCTTATCTCCTGTTGATTATGGCTCGGAGAATTATGTGGAGAAAGTCAGTTGCCGGGAAGTGATACAGTATAATGAAGGAAAATCAAAAAGAGTCGTTCTTGTCGATTGCGGAGTCAAAGCTAATATCATCAGGTGTCTTATAAAACGTGGTCTGGAGGTTATAAGAGTCCCTTGGGATTATGATTTCAAAGAATTGGAATATGACGGTGTGCTTGTTTCCAATGGTCCGGGCAACCCGGACAGGTGCCAGGCTACTGTGGAAAATATCAGACGGGCAATGCATAATGAGAAGCCGGTTTTTGGAATATGTATGGGACATCAGCTGCTTGCAAAAGCCGGTGGGGCCTCAATATATAAGCTCAAATATGGTCACAGGAGTCATAATCAGCCGGTGAGAATGGTGGGGACAAACCGCTGCTTTATAACAAGCCAGAACCATGGTTATGCAGTAGACGGCAAGACCTTGGGAACTGATTGGGAGACTCTGTTCGAGAATATGAACGATGGGTCGAATGAGGGAATACGTCATCGCAGCAAACCGTGGTTCTCGGTTCAATTCCACCCGGAAGCAGCTGCGGGCCCTACTGACACAGAGTTCCTTTTTGATGAATTCGTAAAATTATTGTAACAATGAAACGGTGTAATATAAAGAAAGTCCTGCTTCTGGGCTCCGGTGCTCTGAAAATCGGGGAGGGCGGAGAGTTTGACTATTCCGGCAGTCAGGCATTGAAGGCTCTCAAGGAAGAGGGTATCGAGACAGTGCTTGTAAACCCCAATATAGCAACCGTGCAGACATCAGAAGGCATAGCCGACAATGTCTATTTCCTGCCTGTCACGCCCTATTTTGTAGAACGTGTCATTGCCAAAGAACGGCCTGACGGCATCCTCCTCTCCTTTGGCGGCCAGACAGCCCTCAATTGTGGCGTTGAACTGTACAAGAACGGTGTTCTGGAACGGTATGGCATTAAGGTCTTGGGTACGCCGGTGCAGGCTATCATAGACACGGAGGATAGGGAAAAGTTCATTCAGCGTCTTGATGAGATAGGGGTAAAGACAATCCGCAGCCATGCAGTGGAGTCAACAGCCCAGGCACACGAGGCCGCCAATGAATTAGGATTCCCGGTAATTGTCCGTGCGGCGTACGCGCTGGGTGGTCTCGGATCCGGCTTCTGCAATAATGGAATGGAACTGGACTCGTTGTGTGAAAAGGCATTTTCGTTTTCGCCGCAGATTCTGGTGGAGAAGAGTCTGAAAGGGTGGAAAGAGATTGAGTACGAAGTTGTTCGCGACTCGTATGACAACTGTATTACAGTCTGCAATATGGAGAATTTTGACCCGCTTGGCATACATACCGGCGAGTCCATTGTCGTAGCTCCTTCGCAGACACTCTCCAACAGCGAATACCATAAACTGCGTGAGCTGTCTATCCGCATAGTCCGCCATATCGATATTGTCGGTGAGTGCAATGTCCAGTATGCTCTTGATCCTGAGTCGGAAGATTATCGTGTCATTGAGGTAAATGCCCGTCTGAGCCGCTCATCGGCTTTGGCATCAAAAGCGACAGGTTATCCGTTGGCATTTGTAGCGGCGAAACTCGGATTGGGTTATGGTCTGTTCGAGTTGAAGAATTCTGTAACAAAGTCCACCTCTGCCTTTTTTGAACCGGCTTTGGATTATGTAGTATGCAAGATTCCACGATGGGATTTGGGTAAGTTCCACGGCGTGGAGAGGGAATTGGGTTCCTCAATGAAATCGGTAGGTGAGGTAATGGCCATAGGCAGGACTTTTGAAGAGGCAATACAGAAGGGATTGCGTATGATAGGTCAAGGTATGCATGGTTTTGTAGAGAACAAGGAACTTGTCATTGCGGATATTGACAAATCACTATGGGAGCCCACCGATAAACGTATCTTCGTTATAAGCAAGGCTATGCGTGCGGGATACACTGTCGAACAGATTCACATTCTCACAAAAATAGACAAGTGGTTCTTGTATAAGTTGCAGAATATAATGGATACGTCAAGAGAGCTCCATAGTATCACGGATTTGCAATCGCTGCCCGAATGCTTGTTGAGAAAGGCCAAACGGCAAGGCTTCTCTGATTTTCAGATTGCACGGGCCATCGGTTTTGACGATGATGCCGAACGGGCTGCGCTCAGGGTACGTGACTACCGTAAGGCCATGGGGATAGTTCCGGTCGTTTCTCAGATAGACACTTTGGCTGCAGAGTATCCTGCCCAGACAAATTATCTGTATCTTACATACAACGGCGTTGAGAGTGATGTCAGGAAATCCGATGACAACAGGTCTGTTGTGGTTATCGGCTCTGGCGCTTACCGTATCGGTTCATCAGTGGAGTTCGATTGGTGTGGAGTACAGGCTCTGAATACAATCCGCAAAGAGGGCTATCGCGGTGTTATGATAAATTACAACCCGGAGACGGTATCTACCGACTACGATATATGTGACAGGCTATACTTTGATGAGCTCACCTTCGAGCGTGTCATGGATATACTGGACGTGGAAAGCCCGTACGGAGTCATTCTCTCTACCGGAGGACAGATTCCCAACAATCTTGCATTGCGTTTGTCGCGGCAGGATGTACACATTCTCGGAACGGGTGCTGAATCGATAGACAACGCCGAGGATAGGGACAAGTTCTCGGCGATGCTCGACAGAATCGGTGTCGACCAGCCTGAATGGAAGGCGCTCACCTCAATGAAAGAGATTGATACATTTATTGACAAGGTCGGGTTCCCTGTGCTTGTGCGTCCATCTTATGTCCTTTCGGGTGCAGCGATGAATGTGTGCTCAAATTATGATGAGCTGGAACGTTTTCTCAAGCTTGCAGTAAGTGTATCAAAGGAACATCCTGTCGTTGTCAGTCGTTTTATCGAATATGCGAAGGAGGTTGAAATGGATGCCGTGGCACAGAATGGAGAAATCATTGCATACGCTATCAGCGAGCATGTGGAGTTTGCCGGTGTACACTCAGGTGATGCCACAATCCAGTTTCCGCCGCAGAAAACTTATATCGAGACCATGCGGAGAATAAAATGTACATCCCGCAAGATTGCAAAGGAACTGAACATATCCGGTCCTTTCAACATCCAATACCTTGCCCGTGAGAACGAGATCAAGGTCATTGAGTGTAACCTTAGGGCATCACGCTCATTCCCTTTTGTGAGCAAGATACTCAAACTGAATCTCATTGAATTGGCAACCCGCATCATGTTGGGCAATAATGTCGAGAGACCTGCAAAGAATCTCTTCGACCTGGACTATGTGGGAATCAAGGCAAGCCAGTTCTCGTTCAACCGTCTGCAGAATGCCGACCCTGTCTTGGGTGTCGACATGGCCTCCACAGGCGAGGTGGGCTGCATTGGTGACGATACCCAATCGGCCATATTGAAAGCAATGCTGTCTGTGGGATACCGTATTCCCGCGAAGAACATTCTCCTGTCAACAGGCAACACAAAACAGAAGTCTGATATGCTGCCGGCTGTACGGCTGTTGCAGGATAGGGGATATACGCTGTTTGCGACAGGCGGGACATCGCGCTACCTGACAGAAAACGGCATAAAGAACACTTTGGTCTATTGGCCAAGCGAGGGGCTGCAGCCACAGGCTCTCGACATGCTTCATGAACGAAAGATAGACCTTGTGGTAAATATTCCAAAGGATTTGAGTGCCGGTGAGTTGGATAACGGTTATCGCATCCGCCGCGCAGCTGTGGATTTGAATATAACTTTAATAACCAATGCCCGCCTTGCGAGTGCTTTCATAAATGCTTTCTGCAATATATCGATAGACAGACTTGCAATCAAGAGTTGGGCAGAATACGGTAACGACAATAATTTATAGATATGGCACAGCAGAAGATTATAATCCTCGACTTCGGTTCACAGACGACACAGCTGATTGGCCGCCGTCTGCGTGAACTTGATACTTTCTGTGAAATCTTACCCTATAACAGGTTCCCTTCCGATGATGAGAGCATTATAGGTGTAATACTCTCCGGCTCACCTTACAGCGTCTATGACCCGGAGGCATTCAAGGTAGACCTGTCACATATCCGCGGACGTCATCCTATACTTGGAATCTGCTACGGTGCACAATTCATGGCCCAGCTCTATGGCGGTAGGGTAGAGCCTGCTGTCGCCCGTGAATATGGACGGGCTGAACTGCAAAGGTTCGATTCCGGCAATCCGCTGTTCAAGGGATTCCGGGAAGGTTCACAAGTGTGGATGAGCCACGGCGATACTATAACATCACTGCCCGACGGCTTCCATGCGATAGCCTCCACCGACAAGGTCAGATATGCTGCATATCAGGCTGAAGGTGAGCTGCTGTGGGGCGTACAGTTCCACCCTGAGGCATTCCATTCGGAACAGGGCACTCTGCTGCTGAAGAATTTTGCGGTGGATATATGTGGCAGCCGTCAGGACTGGAGTCCGGTATCTTTTATCGAATCATCTGTAGAGGAGTTGAGATCACAGCTCGGCAACGAGCGTGTAATACTCGGCCTGTCAGGAGGTGTCGACTCCTCGGTAGCTGCAGTCCTGTTGAATAAGGCCATCGGCAAGAGGCTGACATGCATATTTGTGGATCACGGCCTACTCCGCAAAGGTGAATATGAACGTGTCATGCATGACTATGAGTGTCTGGGACTGAATGTCATCGGGGTAGATGCCGGCGAGAGGTTCTTGGCGGCATTGAAGGGAATCGCGTCCCCCGAAGAGAAACGTAAAATCATCGGGGCAAAATTCATAGAGGTGTTCGAAGAGGATGCCCGTAAGATTGAGGGTGTGCGCTGGTTGGCACAAGGAACAATATACCCCGATTGCATCGAGAGCCTGAATATTACAGGAAAGGTAATCAAAAGCCATCACAATGTGGGAGGATTGCCGGAGAAGATGCATCTCAGGCTCTGTGAGCCTTTGCGTTGGCTGTTCAAGGATGAGGTGCGGCGTGTAGGGCGTCAACTGGGAATGCCCGAGCAATTGATCAAAAGACATCCTTTTCCCGGCCCCGGATTGGCGGTAAGGGTGTTGGGTGAAGTTACCCGTGAAAAAATCAGGATTCTGCAGGATGCCGATGACCTCTTCATATCATCCCTGCAGCGCTGGAGATGCCCTAACGGAAAATCTTTATATGATGAAGTATGGCAGGCCGGAGTGGTGCTGCTACCGGTTCATAGTGTCGGTGTCATGGGTGACGAACGCACTTACGAGCAGGTTGTTGCACTGCGGGCGGTGACAAGTACCGATGCTATGTCGGCAGACTGGGCACGCTTGCCTTATGAATTCCTGGCACAGGTGAGCAATGAGATAATCAACAGTGTAAAAGGCATCAACAGAGTATGCTACGATGTCTCTTCAAAGCCACCTGCAACAATAGAATGGGAGTAAAGAACTGCGTTTTTACGACTACAGAGCAAACAGATAAATGGAATATACAGGAATGAATCAATACAGATGATAAGGATATGAATCAGGCAAAATATATATTTGTGACAGGAGGTGTAGTAAGTTCACTCGGCAAAGGAATCATCTCGGCCTCTATCGGCAAACTGCTGCAGGCTCGAGGCTATCGTATCACCATCCAGAAGTTTGACCCGTACATCAACATTGACCCAGGGACACTCAATCCTTATGAACATGGTGAATGTTATGTGACGGAGGATGGGTGTGAGACAGACCTTGACCTTGGGCACTATGAGCGTTTCACGGACATCAGGACAAGTACTGCCAACAATGTTACGACAGGTAAAGTGTATCAGGCTGTCATTGAACGTGAGCGTAAGGGAGGATACCTCGGCCGCACAATCCAGGTAGTTCCGCACATCACTGACGAGATTAAAAGAAGGATGCTGAGGCTTGGAGCTACAGGGGATTATGACTTTATAATCACAGAAATAGGAGGTACAGTAGGAGACATTGAGGGACTTCCGTTCCTTGAAGCGGTGCGCCAGCTCAAATGGGAGCTCGGAGATGATGCGGTTTGTGTCCATTTGACATACGTTCCTTATATCGCAGCCGCCGGCGAATTGAAAACCAAACCGTCACAACATTCAGTAAAGGAGTTGCAGGGGCTCGGACTTCAGCCCGATGTGCTGGTATTGAGAAGTGACCGCGAGCTCGGACGAGGGTTACTTGACAAGGTAGGACATTTCTGCAATGTCGAGAAGGATTGTGTGATACAGAGTATCGACCTGCCTAGCATTTATGAGGTACCAATAAAAATGGCAGAGCAGAATCTGGATGCTGTCATACTCCGTAAGTTCGGCATGACTTGTGACAACCCGCTTGAGCTGGATGCCTGGAAGAAGTTCATACGTCGCAGGGAACAGACAAGCAAAGAGGTTGATATTGCCCTTGTCGGGAAATATGATTTGCAGGATGCCTATAAATCCATTCTGGAATGTCTGTCACAGGCAGCCACATATAATGATTGTAAGGTCAGAACACATTTCATCCAAAGTGAGTACCTCACGCACAGCAACATTGCTGACTCCCTTTCCGGTATGGACGGTGTCGTTATATGTCCGGGATTCGGGCAACGCGGAACAGAGGGAAAGATTATTGCAGCCGAGTATTGCCGCACGCACGACATCCCCACGTTCGGCATCTGTCTTGGCATGCAGATTATGGTCATTGAGTTTGCACGGAACGTGTTGGGCCTGGAGGATGCGAATTCCAGCGAAATGGACCCGAAGTCGACCAATCATGTGATTGACCTGATGGAAGAGCAGAAGAACATCACACAAATGGGCGGTACAATGCGGTTGGGAGCCTATTACTGTGAGTTGAGTATCGGTTCAAGAGCTTATGACGCATACGGCAGGTCACCTGTCAAAGAACGGCATCGCCACCGTTATGAATTCAGCAGCCCTTATCGCCGGCAATTCGAGCAAGCCGGGATGTTGTGCACCGGGGTGAACCCGGAGAGCAGGCTGGTTGAGATTGTCGAAGTACCCGCCTGCCGTTGGTACGTTGGAGTCCAGTTCCATCCGGAATATACGGGCACCGTCCTTAATCCCAATCCCTTGTTTATGGCTTTTGTCAGAAGTGCGGTGGGTTCATCTGCAAATCAATGATGACATGCTGCGCGTTATTGCCAGACAGGGCGGAATGAGCAATCAGGTAATCCGTAAAAAACGTGTACACAAAACCAACGAGCGAACAGAAACAGGAAAACATTATTAGCCGTGGGGGTGACTAAAAAGTAAATTTCTGTGTTATGTTTGCCTTCAAAATCCTCATTTACGCTTAGTAAACTGCGGTTTTGAAGCCTGCACAAGCCTTGAACTTTGCTTTTTATTCACCCCCTACAAACGTGAGGATGACTTTCGGGTCATCCTCACGTTTGTAGGGAGGTTGGATAAAAAGAGCCTTTTTGGTCGGCCTCATTGAATTATTTCTTTGGGAACAGATTGCGAACATCTACATTGTCGGCAATATCTACTTGAAATATATTCTTATTTTTTGTCTCTCGCCCGTAATATTTTCATTCCGCACCATTCTTGGTTGTTATGATAATGACACCTCCACGGCCTTTTTCCTTGTATGTGTTGGCAGGAGCCGAGCCGGCCTTATAAGTGACGACATTTAATATGTCTTCCTGTTTTATTGTGACAAATACATCCGGAGTACACTCATGACCGTCCACGAGGATAAGTGGTTTTGCCTTACCGGCTTTCGTCTCTACGAGAATGACTCCTTTACGGCCTTTATCTCCGTATAACATAACTGCTGCTTTCTCCTTCAAAACAGTCATACTCTTGATATCCTCTGCATTCATCTTTGAGAATGATTCTGGAGAGACTTCTGTCCCGTCAACAACAATAAGGGCTTCTACAGTATTTTCAACAATAATGCCATTGTCTGTCACTGCGCCGGATAAAACAATGCTTGCCTGGCCGTCGGTGTAGATAAGATGATTCTTCTCTACCACATTGCCGTTCTCTTTATATGCTATCATATACTTCTGGACACGTTTGCCTTCGAGCTGCGAACCGTCAAAATGTGCTACTGCCTTCTTGTCGATTATATACTTGTCTACAGTATCTCTCTTTTCCTCTACAGCCTGTGAACTGATGGCTACGGCACAAAGTGCCGTCAATAATAAGGTTCTCATACGTTAAGTTTTTTTGGTTGTTAATTTATTGCTATGAATGAAGTACTTCCTTCTTCTTCTGATTTGCTCATGACGAATGTCTTTGTGCTTCCGTCGGCAAGCGTTGCCGTGAGCAACACACACTCCTGTACCGGCGAGGCCTTGATGGATGTCACATCCTCCATATTCAGATTCATTATCTGATGCATATGCTCGGCGAGCTCTATCGTGTCAAAGGCAGCGTATGGTTCGGGCTCTTCCCGGGTGCCGTAGCTGAAAAAGAACAGCAGCACCACAGCTGCGGCAATGCCACCTGACCATAGCAGACGGTACAGTCTTTTCTTTCCTGGACGCGCAGGTGCCATATTGATGATGCGCTCATACTCCTTTGCGCCTTCCCTTGAAAGCAATGGAGTATCGGTGTGCTCCATCATAATCATCACGGCTACAGCCGCTTCGTCATCATCGGGCTTGTTCGCTGCGTAGTAACCGGCAAGCAGAGCCTCTTCGGCAACCGTTGTCTCAGCCTCAAGATATCTTGCAATGAGCGCTGTGCGGTAATCTTTATCATTTATATCTTTCATAACTGTTTCTTTATTAGTTCCAACATCTGTTTTCTTGCTGCGGAGATAGTTGACTTTATGCTTGTCTTGGGTTTGCCGGTAACCTCTGCAATCTCTTCAAGCGTCATCCCTTCATCATTCCTCATGCGCAGATACTCCCTCTGGGTATTGGTAAGCGATGCATATATGCTCTTTTTTATGGTCCTTAAATCCTCCATGTCTGTGAGTAGAGTGGCCTCGGAACCTCCAATGTAATTGTCGTGGAGCAGGGATTGGGTGTCAAGATGAATCCTGCGGTAGTGAGTGACACAGATATTCTTTGTAATCCTTGTAGCCATTGCTTCGATGTTCCTTACTTCTTGTCCCTGTATGGTGATGTTCCACAGGGCTATAAGTGCCTCTTGGACCACATCTTCAGCCTCGATGCCCGAGACATAAGCGAAATTCCGCGCCACAGAAAGCAACTTGGGCCTGAGCTTTTCGGATAATATTTCAAAATCTGTTTTTTCCATTTGATTTGCTTTTCTACAAACATGTCGCAAAACAAGGCACAAAGTAAAAAAGAAAACAAAAAAGAAAAAGATTTTTTTGACTTGTGCGGAAACAGACAGTGCCTGTATTCTGTAAGTTTTATTTATGAATTCCAATGGGGAAAGGGCTGGATTGACAATCATCCCAAAAACGTTATACACTAAACGTTAAACACATTTTCCTCTTCTGCTTTCTTTTTTAAAGAAAAAAGTGTAATTTTGCAGATTGGAATATCATGGGCGCATACCACAATGTTTTGTGCCTGTCTGTAATACGGAAATAATAAATAATAGTATATGAACATTTCTTATAATTGGCTTAAAGAGTATGTCGATTTCGACATGACTCCCGAAGAGGTTTCCGCTGCACTTACTTCAATAGGTCTTGAGACTGACGGAGTAGAGGAGGTGCAGACAATCAAAGGCGGTCTTGAAGGATTGGTCATCGGTGAGGTTCTCACTTGCGTTGACCACCCCGACAGCGACCACCTGCATATCACAACAGTGAACCTTGGTGACGGCAACCCTGTACAGATTGTATGCGGTGCACCTAACGTTGCAGCAGGACAGAAGGTGGTTGTTGCAACAATCGGCACAAAGTTGTACAGCGGTGACGAGTGTTTCACAATAAAGAAAGGAAAGATCCGCGGTGCAGAGTCTTTCGGTATGATATGCGCCGAGGACGAGATCGGTATCGGCAACAGCCACGACGGCATCATTGTGCTCCCGGCCGATGCAGTACCCGGTACACCTGCAAAGGAGTACTACAACATCAAGAGCGACTATCTTATTGGTGTTGACATCACTCCTAACCGTGCCGATGCCTGCTCACACTATGGTGTGGCACGCGACCTTTACGCATACGCAATGCAGAACAAGGGAGGCAGCGCTTTACGTCGTCCGACATGCGATGACTTCAAAGTCGACGACAACTCACTGAACATTGACATCGAAGTGCAGAACACCGAAGCTTGCATGCGTTATGCAGGCGTTACTGTAAAGGGTGTAACCGTAAAGGAGAGCCCTGAGTGGCTAAAGAACAAGTTGCAGATCATCGGCATCCGTCCTATCAACAACATTGTGGATATCACAAACTTCATACTCCACGCATACGGCCAGCCTATGCACTGTTTCGATGCAGACAAAATCAAGGGCGGCAAGGTTGTTGTGCGCACATTCCCCGAGGGAACTCCTTTTGTTACCCTTGACGGCGTGGAGCGCAAGCTGTCGGAGCGTGACCTCATGATCTGCAATGCCGAGGAGCCGATGTGTATTGCCGGTGTATTCGGAGGTCTGGAGTCCGGCACAACCGAGGAGACAAAGAATGTGTTCCTTGAGAGCGCATATTTCCACCCCACATGGGTGCGCAAGACAGCACGTCGTCATGGTCTGCAGACCGATGCTTCATTCCGTTACGAGCGTGGTACCGACCCCAACTGCGTAATATACGCGTTGAAGCAGGCAGCAATGCTCATCAAGGAGCTTGCAGGCGGTACAATATCTATGGAGATAAAGGACATCTATCCTGCACCGGTTGAGGATTTCAAGGTTGAGCTTGAGTACTCATACGTAAACAGCCTTATCGGTGTGGAGCTTGCACCGGAGACAATCAAGAACATCGTAACATCACTTGAGATGAAGATTGTAGAGGAGACAGAGAAGGGTGTTTCTTTACTTGTGCCTCCTTACCGTGTGGATGTACAGCGCCCATGCGACGTAGTAGAGGATATCCTTCGCATATATGGCTACAACAATATCGATATAACTACAACACTCCATTCATCAATCATCACAAAGGGTGCCGAGGACAAGTCACACAAGTTGCAGAACCTTGTTTCGGAACAGTTGGTTGGCTGTGGTTTCAATGAGATTCTCAACAACTCACTCACTGCAGCCGGTTATTATGACGGCCTCGAGAGTTTCAAGAGCGAGAACCTTGTGCGTCTGATGAACCCGCTCAGCAACGACCTCAACGTGATGCGCCAGACAATGCTGTTCGGCGGTCTTGAGAGCATACAGCGCAACGTGAGCCGCAAGTTCACCGACCTCAGTTTCTTTGAGTTCGGCAATTGCTACCGTTTCGATGCCGACAAGAGAGTAGAGGAGAAGATCCTGAGCCCATACAGCGAGAGCTATCACCTCGCATTGTGGATGACAGGCAACAATGTGGCTTCTTCATGGATTGAGGCAGGCCGTCCTTTGTCGGTATATGACCTCAAGGCTGTTGTTGAACACATCTTCGACCGTCTCGGCTTCAAGCCAGGCATGCGCCTTGTAACGACATTCAGCGATGATATATTCTCGGCAGCAATCCAGGTGCAGGCACAGAACAACAAGAAGGTTGTTGCACAGGTCGGAATCCTGCGCAAGAAGGTTACAAAGCGCTTCGACATCGATGCAGAGGTACTTTATGCCGACATCAACTGGACAGAGCTGATGAAAGCTGTAAAGAACGCCAAGATCGGCTACGCCGAAATAAGCAAGTACCCAGCCGTTAAGCGCGACCTTGCACTGCTCATCGACAAAAGCGTTACATTCGCACAGATTGAGCAGGTTGCACGCGAGACAGAGAAGAAACTGTTGAAGGCTGTGACACTGTTCGATGTATACGAGGGCAAGAACCTTGAGGAGGGCAAGAAGAGCTACGCAGTAAGCTTCGTGCTCCAGGATGATAACCAGACTCTCAACGACAAGGTCATCGACAAGACAATGGCGCGTCTGATGGAGAACTTCCAGAAGCGTCTGGGTGCAATACAGCGATAATATTAATAAGGTAATAATAATAAACCAAATAAAAATTTTACTATGGGTAGAGCTTTTGAATACCGTAAAGCTGCGAAACTGAAAAGATGGGGTAACATGGCACGTACATTTACCCGTGTGGGAAAACAGATTGCCATTGCCGTTAAGGCCGGTGGTCCTGACCCCGATACAAACTCACACTTGAGAGCTATCATCGCCAATGCAAAGCGCGAGAACATGCCAAAGGACAACATCGAGCGCGCTATCAAGAACGCGATGGGTAAAGACCAGAAGGATTACAAGGAGGTAACATACGAGGGATACGGTCCTTTCGGTATTGCCGTATTCGTTGACGCTGCAACAGACAACACAACACGTACCGTTGCAAACGTACGTGCTGTCTTCAACAAGTTCGGCGGTACACTCGGCACACAGGGTAGCCTTGACTTCATGTTCACTCAAAAGAGCGTGTTCACCTTTACAAAGAAGGAGGATCTTGACATGGACGAGCTGATCCTTGACCTTATTGACTTTGGTGTTGAGGACGAGTACGACGAGGAGGATAATGAGATCACAATCTATGGTGATCCCAAGTCATTCGGTGCAATCCAGAAGACACTTGAGGAGAAAGGCTTCGAGATTACAGGCAGTGAGTTCACACGCATCCCTAACGACCTGAAAGACGTTAACGACGAGCAGCGTGCAACTATCGACAAGATTGTCGAGCGCCTTGAGGAGGATGATGACGTGCAGAATGTCTACACAAACATGAAGCCAGCAGATGAATGATTTTTGCTTGCAAAAATTATCGACAACACACACAGCAATAGGTCAAGCGTAGTATGGCCGCAGGTCATACCGCCTGGGTTGCGGTAAGAGTGTGTTGTCAATGATTCAAGCAAAAATTATCGACACCCGTTTACACAAAGAGAGTGAAGAGCATCAGCTTTTCACTCTCTTTGTATTCTTTTCCTATATTCCTTTATCATTACCGTTTTCATACTTCCGTTATCTTGTAAACCCGGGTGGCCTCACGTTTCCGCCACCAAATCCCGGTGGCCGTGCATTGCCTCCTCCAAAAGAGGGCGGCCCGAATGAAGGCGGTCTTGCCGGCATCGGAGGCCGTGGCGGACGTGGGGGAAATGGCCTGTATGCAGGTGGTGGGGCATATGTGGGAGCATAGTACCAGCGCCAAGTGAACGAGGGGGTGTTCTCCAGTCAGTAGTAGCCCGATGTTCCCTCGATGACTCCCGCTGAATCGTATGGATATATGTACCCGCTCATTGTCATCTGACGGCTGCTGAAATTGGGATTGACAGTTGCTGTCGCCTGATTGGTGTGAGCCGTTATCACCACACTCACCGTTGCCGAAATCTCGGCTCCTTGTATATTGTAATTGTAGTAAACGTTCCCCTCCTCATCCATTTTCAGTTCCTCGTCAAGGATGCGTCCCTCAAGGGTTATTCCTCCCAAGCCGTTAGGTGAATTGACATTGGTGTTGTTGAAAGCGGTCTGTACCACAGCCTGCCCGTCATCCACCGAGACGAAATTTGTACTTTCGGTGACAAAGCGTGTTACACCGTTGTTGAAAGTGACGTTCGAGGCCTCCAACGCCCACGAGCCATTTCTTATGGCATTGATAGCCTGAACATACTGCACGGAATCGTTGTGCATAATCTGTCGTTCCTCCTGTGCACGCTTCTTTAGTCTTTCGGCACGCCATGCCGCCTCCTTTTCCTTGCGGGTCATCTTTTTCTCTTGTGCAAAAAGAGACACCTGCACCGCAAACAGGGCCAACAGAATAAATAAAACTCTTTTTGTCTTCATAAAGCTTGATTTTTGGTTGTTGAATAGTAAACAACAGAGTATAGCCTGTAGACTTGCTCCGATAGCTAAATAATTATAATTTTAAGTTCTTTTAAAGCCACTTGCATTAATTCTGAAAATAAAATATTTTTCTTTCTGCATTTGCTTGCTTGATTAATTTAAAATTGCTTATCTTTACAAATAAATATATTTTGGAGGTGACAAGAAGGTTTTTTATATATCTATCGGCTTTGGTTTTGACCGTGTCGTGTGTTCCGGACAAAGGGAAGGAACAAAAAAACGGTGCACAGCAGAATAAGGCTGTAGAATTCAGACTCACAACCATCGACGGTTCTCCCGAACGTACCGTTTCCATAGACACTATGGATATACGGAACCCGTTCGTGAGATATGACCGCAATAGCAACACATATTACATGTTCGGTGACGGTGGAGGCATGTGGAAAAGCAAGGACATGAGAGTGTGGAATGGCCCATACAATGTGCTTGACATTGACAATGCCGTATGGTATAACTCCGTAAAGTCGGTCATAGCACCCGAAGTCCACAAACACGACGGGCATTATTACTATCTGGCATCATTCGGACGTGACAGCGTGGGGGGTGAAGCAGGGGAGATTTCCAACCGTTCTTGTGTGGCATTAGTTGCCGATGAGATTGCCGGCCCGTACAGGAATATCGACAAGGAGAGCGTGTTGATTGCACAGGAAGAGATAGCATCATACCCGACATTTGTTGCAGACGAGTTCAATGCCGGTTATATGATATACACACATGACGACGTCAATGCCGGCGATAGCTCATTGAAAATCATACGTTTCAACGACAGTTTCAGCAGAAGACTGGGCGAAGCATACGTAATGTTGAAATCTTCGGATGTGGTATCACTCACAGACAAGAACGGGAACAAGCTTCCGGTGCAGTCAATAGAATCGCCATACCTTTTCGTTACGGACTGTGACGAAGCCGGGTTGTTGTTTACAGCCAACTGTGACGGAGAGAGTGTCATTGGAGTTGCATATACCAAAAAGAGTCTTGGACATTGGCTCAATGGGCCGTGGGTTGCCGAACCCGAACCCCTGGTGAGCGGTAATGTCGGCGGTGCATCCCTCTTTACCGATTACGATGGAACAAGGGTGATGGTTTTCCACAAAGACACATTGCTGAACGGCAAGAATATGTCACTTCCGTGCTTTGTGAAAGTAGATACAGAACTTGAGAAATTGAAAATAAAAGAATACTATAATTTTTAATATTAACTATTATGCGTTTAATTATTCAACCAAACTATCAGCAGTTGTCATGCTGGGCAGCAGCTTACGTAGCAAAGAAGATCAACGATTTCAACCCCACAGCAGAGAAGCCATTCGTGCTTGGTTTGCCTACAGGCGGTACTCCTCTGGGCACTTACAAGGAGCTCATCAACCTCTACAACAAGGGCATTGTAAGCTTCCAGAATGTAGTTACCTTCAACATGGACGAGTATGTCGGTCTTCCCGAGGAGCACCCCGAGAGCTACCACTCATTCATGTGGAACAACTTCTTCAGCCACGTTGACGTAAAGAAGGAGAACGTGAACATCCTCAACGGTAATGCGGAAGACCTCGTTGCAGAGTGCGCACGCTACGAGGCAAAGATCAAGTCTTACGGCGGTATCGACCTCTTCCTCGGCGGTATCGGCCCCGACGGTCACATCGCATTCAACGAGCCGGGTTCTTCACTTGCTTCACGTACACGTATCAAGACCTTGACAACTGACACAATCATCGCCAACTCCCGTTTCTTTGACAATGACATCAACAAGGTGCCGAAGACAGCGGTTACTGTAGGTGTAGGTACAGTTATGGATGCCAAGGAGGTTCTTATCCTCGTTAACGGCCACAACAAGGCTCAGGCTCTCTACCACGCAGTTGAGGGCAACATCACACAGATGTGGACCATCAGCGTTCTCCAGATGCACCAGAGCGGTATCATCGTTTGTGACGATGCTGCAACAGCCGAGTTGAAGGTAGGTACTGTAAACTACTTCAAGGACATCGAGCGCAACAACCTCGCTCCTGCATATTGATTCAATATGATATAGCAACAAAAAAGGAACACTATGGTGTTCCTTTTTTTTGTTTATTGGAGTGTTGTGTCATTCAGCATAGCCTTTTTATCAGCCTGCAACTGAACTCAATCCACTCATCCCTGTACGGAGCAATCATTTCTGCAGTGGGATTGCAATCCTTTATATCTATTATGCACTGAGAGTAGCCTTCAACCAATGGCAGACGTTTGAGCTCTTCCGGGTCATTCTCTTCAAAGAAGGAGATGATATCGTCGGCACAGAGGGCACGGAAAAGAGCGTACTTGAAGTGCGATGCCTGATGTGTTAGGCTATCCTTGCTCATACGATAGTTATAGCCGGCATCATCAACATATACGACCTTGTTGGCAAGATGCAGCATAGGTATAATTACGGGCGTGTCCTCAATGAAACGGCGTGTACAATAGGGTACCCTCCCGTGCAATGAACGGCGTATCAGCTTATTGTTCATGAACACGACCTTCTCTTTCCAGAAGTGTTCAATCTTGCTGTCACCCTCAACAATTGCATCGCCACAGGAGTGCGCCTCCCAAGAACCGTCCTCGCGTCTTATGGTTATTCCTCCGCTCACAATATCAGCATCATATGCAATAGCCTTTGCATGAAGTTCGCCGATGAAATCCTTATCAATCCAGTCATCACCGTCGAGCAATAGGATATACTCACCATTTGCAGCCTCGATGCCCCGCTTGCGCGAAGCTCCGGCACCGACATTTGTATTATTGTAAAGAACTTTCAAACGAGGTTCTCTTATCCTTGCAAGAATATCCCTTGTACCGTCTGTAGAGCAATCCTCAACGACAATGATCTCAATATCGTCAAGACTCTGTTTGCAAACCGAAAGGACGCACTGCTCAATCCAAGCCTCTACATTGTAGGCAGTAATTACAACACTTACCATGTGATTACGCAGTCTTGAAGCCCAACGCAACAAGGAATTCCTTGAGTTTCTCACTCTCGACCACAAAACCCAAGTGGTCAATCTTCATACCGGGCGAGGGTAGTGAGGGTTTATCGGCCTTTGCATCACCGATATTTATGTACAGTTTGTGGGCATTGTCGATGTTTGTTCCGAACTGCAAACCGCTGCCTAATGACGGCATGATATTGAATTCACTCTCTCCGATTCTGATTTTGTTTATTCCTGTCATAACTTTTCTGTTAACTGATTACCAATACATTTTCTTCTCCTGAAACATTGTCTGCGTCAAAGGCGACGGTATCGTCAAGAAGACGCAGGCACATTGCCGTATTGCCGTTCAACACAAGCACATTCCCCACGCACGACGCGGTCACTACGATGCGTGTTCCGCGGCACATTGCTGCAATCTCCGCGGCTATACGCTCAATGTCGTATTTGCCGAAGTTGTCGACAAGGTGCATCAACAACTGCATTGCGGGCGTTCCACCCGACGAACTGAAAACAATCTTTTTCTTTTTCATCTTTTTTTTGCTGCAAAGCTAACCTGCATCGGCAGCCTCAAGGTTGCTGTAATGACAGTTTGTAATACTTTACCGTACACAGGCTCATAAAATCACAAAAACTGGGCAATAATTTTGTATTGACCCTAACTTTGATTAAATTTGTGAAATGTTATGCAATGTCTGCATTTACCCCTTTTGATTAATGATAAATTAAAAGATATGACTAAAAGATTTTTCTTATTGCTTTCGTTCCTGGTAGTGGCATTTGCCGTAAACGCGCAGAACGAGATTGAAAAGATGCTCAAGGGCATTGAGTACGTTAAGAGTTTCGAGAAGATTGAGAAGGCTGACACAACACGTCAGTACTACTTGATGAAGTTTACACAATTGCTTGATACAGACAACCCCGAGGCCGGCTCATTCGAGCAGCGCGTGATGCTCGGTCACCGTGGTTATGACCGTCCGGTGGTAATCGTCACCGAGGGTTACGGTGCAGACTACGCCTTCAGCAGTCCACGTTACATGGAGGAGCTTACAAAGATCATGGATGCGAACATCATCTTTGTAGAGCACCGTTACTTCCTGGAGTCAACTCCCGAGCCTTGCAATTGGGACTACCTCACAATCGAGAACTCAATGGAGGACTACCACAGGATCATCACAAGCTTCAAGCCATTCTACAACAAGAAGTGGGCTTCTACAGGTATCAGCAAGGGTGGTTCAACATCTATCTTCCTGCGTGCATACTATCCCGAGGATCTGGATGTATCTGTTCCTTATGTTGGTCCGTTGAGTTGCGCTGTTGAGGACGGCCGTCATGAGTCTTTCCTTGAGCAGGTATCTACAAAGGCCAACCGCGACGCAATCCGCAACTTCCAGAAAGAGCTCTTCGAGCGCAAGGAGCGTCTGTTGCCCATGTTCGATGAGTACTGTCTGAAGCATAACCTCACATTCCGCGTTCCTACATCTACAATCTATGACCTTCTTGTTCTTGAGTATCAGTTCTCGATGTGGCAGTGGGGAACTCCTACAAACACCATCCCGGCACTCGACTCTGATGACAAGACAATTATTGACTATTTCATAAAGATGTGCGGCCCCGACTACTTTGCAGCAGACAACAAGATTGAGTCATTCTTTGTACAGGCTGCAAAGGACTTCGGTTACTACGGTTACAACATCGAGCCTTTCCGCAAGTATGTGAACGAGGAGGAGATTGAGGGTTACCTCAAGCGAGTTCTCCTTCCCGAGGAGTTCGCCGATGTGGAGTTCGATGACAGCAACTACCGTTTCGTCACAGACTTCTACACCGAGAACGACCCCAAGATGATTCTCGTTTATGGCGAGGTTGACCCATGGACTGCAAGCGGCATCACATGGTTGCGCGACCGCAACAAGCAGAACATCAAGGTGTTCATCCAGCCCGGTGGAAGCCACACTGCACGCATCCTGAACATGCCAGAGGATATGAGAAACCAGATTCTTGAGCAGCTGAACGAGTGGATGGAGTACAAATAATTAAAGATATATGATAGGGCAGGGCTTTAGCCCTGCCCTTATTTGTAGATATGTGCACAGCTCTTTTTATACAGAATGTGACATTAGGCTACCGGGAGGGCAAAAAGACCATTCCCGTGGCCAATGTGGCACAGGCATCACTGGAGCGTGGTGAGCTTGTGGCATTGATTGGCCGCAACGGTGCCGGAAAGTCGACACTCCTGCGCACGTTGGCAGCCTATATAAAGCCATTGGACGGGCATGTGCTCTATGAGGGCAAGGAGGTGCAGACACTCTCAGCACAGGAGCTGGCAAAAAAGATATCTGTTGTGCTCACCGACACCGGCCCGGTTGCGAACATGAGCGTTCGGGAGCTTGTATCGCTCGGTCGCATACCTTACACTAACTATCTTGGCACACTCACCGCAAAGGATAAAGAGGCCGTTGAGCGTGCAATGGAAATCATGGGCATACACACATTTGCCGACCGGTATATCTCCACACTCAGCGACGGCGAGAGGCAGAAATGCATGATAGCAAAGGCCTTTGCACAAGAGACAGCAACGATACTGCTTGACGAGCCCACGGCATTCCTTGACTACCCGAGCAAAGTGCAGTTGTTGCGTACCTTAAAAAGGCTGGCCACAGAAGAGAACAAGGCGATAATAGTATCGGTACACGACCTTGAGCTTGCCCTTCGCCTTGCCGACAAGATATGGCTGATGAACAACGGAGCGCTCACAGAAGGCAACGTAAAGAGCCTGTCGGAGAGTGGTGCACTACAGAATTTTATAGACGACGATAGCATTGTATATAATGCACAGGAAAACAGGATAGAAATACGACACTGATGAAATACGATTTTGACGAAATAGTTCCACGCAAGGACACCGATTGCGTAAAATATGATAATGTAAAGGAGATATTCGGCACGGATGACATTATCCCAATGTGGGTTGCCGACATGGACTGGAAGACACCACCTTTCATCATTGATGCAATGCGCAAGCAACTCGACCATGGGGTACTCGGTTACTCCATCTTGAGCAGCCGCTGGAAACCGGCAATACAGAGCTGGGTGTCACGTCACTACGGTTGGAAAGTAGAGCCCGAAGAGATTGCATTTGTTGGAGGTATTGTCCCTGCCATAGCTTTTGCCATGCAATGCTTTACCAAAGCCGGTGACAAGGTGCTGATACAGCCACCCGTGTACCACCCGTACCATAATGTCACAATAGAGCTTGGGCGCACTTTGGTTACAAACCCGCTGAAACTGGTAAACGGCCAGTTGGAGATTGACTTTGAAGACTTTGAAGAGAAGGTCAAAGAGTGCAAGCTGTTCCTGCTATGCAACCCGCACAACCCTTGTGGCCGCGTGTGGAGCAAGGAGGAACTGCAGAGGATGTGTGATATCTGCGTCAAGAACAATGTACTTGTGATAAGCGACGAGATTCACTGCGACATGGCCCTCAAAGGTTACAAACATACCCCTTTTGCAACCGTAAGCGAGGAGGCAAAGAACAACTGCATCACATTCATGGCAGCCAGCAAGACATTCAACATCGCCGGTCTGAAGAGTTCATACCACATAATACAGAACGAGGAGATACGTAATCAGTACAACGAGTTCCTGCGCAAGAGCGAGCTTGACAGCGCCCACCTGTTCGCCACACTCCCTGTCGCTGCCGCATACGACAATGGTGACGAATGGCTGGAGCAGATGCTTGAGTATGTCGATGCCAATATCAACTACATGGAGGAGTACCTCAAGAGATATATGCCAAAGTTAGGCATGATACGTCCGCAGGCATCCTATCTTGTGTTCCTTGATGCACGCGGGCTGGGCATGCCACACGACAAGATGGTTGAGTTCTTCATCCGCGAGGCAAAGGTGGGTATGAACGACGGTGCCATGTTCGGTGAAGGCGGTGAGGGCTTCATGCGCATGAACCTCGGTTGCCAACGCGCAACATTGAAACAGGCTCTTAACAGGATAAAAGCTGCGTATGACAGGATTTGCTGAAAGCGAAAATTCAACCAATAAATACATTAATGATATGATGACACGAGTTTTGACATTGGTTTTACTATTCTTAGGCTACATGTTAGAACTGAGTGCACAAACAACGGGCAATCCAACAAGTACCAGCTATTATCAATGGCCCATCGAAGGTGCAAAGGCTGGCGAGGGAACACTTTACCGTCCACAGGACTATATTGGCAACGAACACAATTTTGAGAAATTGATTATTGGCGCAAAACCGGGAACTAATGTCGTCAGTCCTTGCGATGGAGTGATTACTCATGTAACTATGAATTACTATTTGTCATTGAACAAATCATTCAGCATTCCTAATCAGAAAGGCAAATTTGAAGATATCATAGAGCAAAACAAGGAAAGCATGGCAAATAAGATGCAAGATGCCAAATATTTGTCATATATGTATTTTATAAAGAGTAATGATGGCAGAACTATATATATTAGAGGTTTGAGAACCGATACGCCTTTCGCTACAGGACAGAAGGTAAAGAAGGGCGAGGTGTTGGGTCAGGTAC
>CALCEC010000034.1 GCA_937900095.1 uncultured Bacteroidales bacterium
AGCTTACAGCAGCGGGACTGTTCGGGACTTTCACCCGATTCCCTTTTCATCCTACACCCCGCATGAGGGCTTCGGAACAAAACGCGCTGTAAAAGTAGTATAAAAAAATGAGATGGCGAATGCAATGGCTGATTATTTGCTTTTTATCGTGGAATTTTCTGATATTTATTGTCGGTAACCTGATTTTATTCCATCGATTGTCGTATCTTTGCATGAATAATAGAACTTATGCTAAATAAATAACAGCAATGCTAACCATAGAAGAACGTCGACAAATAATCGATTTGTTGCACCATGAGGTGGTGCCTGCCATGGGATGTACCGAACCTGTAGCAGTTGCCCTGTGTGCTGCTCGTGCTGCTGAACTTTTGGGCATGTTGCCCGAACGGGTTGAGGTGGAATTGAGTATGAATGTGTTGAAGAATGCCATGGGAGTGGGAATTCCCGGTACGGGAATGATTGGTCTGCCCATTGCCATTGCTTTGGGAATGCTGGTGGGCAAAAGTAGCTATCAGCTTGAGGTCCTCAAGGATGTTACACCCGAGGCGGTGGAGCAAGGCAAGCTATATATTGATGAAGGGCGTATTGCAATACGTCTGAAGGAAGATGCCCCCGACGGATTATATATTAAGGTATGTGCATATGCAGGTGATTGCGCCAAAACGGCTGTTATCTGTGGCGAACATACCCGTTTTGTTGATGCAGACTCTCCTGAGTTGGGAAGTTCTACTGCTTTGGATGTTGTAGCTGAACCCTCAGTGAAACTTTCTTTACGCCGGATTTATGATTTTGTTGCAGAAGCTCCCATTGAAGAAATAGCTTTCATAGAGGAATCTGCTGAGATGAATATGGCAGCAGCGGAGAAGTCTTTGGCAGCCAATTATGGTCATCGCTTGGGTGTTATGCTGACCGACAATGCAAATTGCACGATGGTTGGTAATGGTACTTTAGCGCACATTATGGCTTATACCTGTGCGGCTTGCGATGCCCGAATGTCGGGTGCTCCTATTCTCGTGATGTCCAATTCGGGCAGTGGTAATCAGGGTATTGCTGCTACAGTTCCTGTTGCTGTGTATGCTCGTGACCATAAGGTTGCGCATGATAGTTTCATTCGTGCCTTGGCATTGAGCAACCTTACTGCTATCTATATCAAACAGAGCTTGGGACGCCTTTCGGCTCTGTGTGGATGTATTGTTGCATCCACCGGTTCGTGTTGTGCGCTTACCTATATGATGGGAGGGACGTACGCACAGATCGCTTCAGCTGTAAAGAATATGATAGCGAACCTGACTGGCATGATTTGTGACGGTGCAAAACCTGGTTGTTCGCTAAAGTTGTCGAGTGGCGTAGGTACGGCTATGTTGTCGGCCATGCTGGCCATGCAGGACTGCTCGGTTAGCAGCCTTGAAGGTATTATCGATGATGATGTGGATCGCAGTATACAGAACCTTACGAGCATTGGGCGCGAAGCTATGCAGGAGACCAATCGTATGGTTGTGGACATCATGACGCATAAATAGATTCTTACTTAGTTAATAAAAATAAAATTCAGCGGTAAAGAACAACGGGAATGGATTCCTTGTTGTATCTTTGCAAAAGAAACTAAAAAAACAAAAAGACAGAGTATAATTATGATGAGGGAAAAAACCATAGAGAAGCTTGTTAAAGGATTTATCGCGAAGGAACTGACTATCAATCCCGATACACTGACACGCGAAACCAATTTGGTAAACGACCTTAATGCTGACTCCATGGATATCGTTAATGTGGTTACTGCCATTGAGGCCAAGTTCAAGATAACTTTCCCAGATGATTCGAAGATAAAGTACGACGGATACACCTTACAGTTCCTCATTGATGGTGTCACCAATGCGCTTAAGGAAAAGGCTCCGGCACGTACAAGAAAAGCAAAGTCAACAACGAATGAATGATTCCGTATATGTTGCGGAAGTCTTCATATTATCAATAACACCTTTGGAAAGCCGGACTTGTGAAAGCCCGGTTTTTGCTTGTAAAACACAAAATATAGTATATCTATGAAAAGCAAATCAATGAAATGCAGTTTCCTCTTTTGTCTTGCTATATTGGCATGCAATGTTACGGCTTGGGCTGATGTAAATTTAAGGCTACACTACAGTTTGGAGAATGATACCTTAGGTGCGCCAGTTGTACAGGATGTCTCAGGTAATGGATACCATGGAGTGCTTACGGGATCTGCAAGTATCGGTACTTACAAAAAAGAGAAAGTGTTAAAACTGAGTGTACTTAACAGTACAGTAGACTTGGGTGAGGATTTCGGGCAGGAAGTGGCTGGTTTAAATGACTTTACAGTTGTAGCCACTGTGTATGTGTCGACATCATCTACACTCGATAAGCCAGGAAACAATCTCTTGTGTTTTGCTCATTCGCCCAATGTGTCATTGTCCGATAAAGGCTTTGCTGCATTTAGGCTTAGTGATTGTGCTCTCCATTACTCACCTTCCACTCTTGCAGAGGAACTCACGATAGCCTCGTCGGAAGCGGTCGAGAAGAATACTTGGAAGACATTGGTGTGGACCCAATATGGGGACGTTGTGCGTTTCTATATCAATGGTGAACTCGTGTCGGGAGGTCGTTTGGAACATACACTCAGTGAGCTGGGAACTACTACGTTCAACCACATAGGTGCTCCTCTCGATGAGGGAGAATCATATCTAAAAAGCACCTATGTCAAAGATTTCCGCATCTATAATGGTGCAATGAGTTCTACAGAGGTGGCTACGTTATGTGGTCTCACCCCTGATACAACAGAGGCAGACTTGAAGGCACACTTCACCTTTGAAAATGTTAAAAGCGATGTTGGTGATTATGAGGGAGAACTTAAAAATGGAGCTTTGTTAGCCACCGTAGCAGGCCTTCCTGTACTCTCATTAGGAGAAAATAATGGTTATTTTGATATGGGCGCTTCGGTAGGAACGATGCTTGCTTCCCTGAGTGACTATACTGTTTCGACTAATCTATATATCCCTGCATCAACGAGTTTGAACTCAAATGGAAATTTTGTGTTCACCTTTGCTAACTCCACAGATATGGGCAGGGATGCTAATGGTTGCATTTTCTTAGGTGCTAACCAATCGCGTTATGCTATTACCAAGAGTCACTATTCGGGAGAGCAGGCTGTAACTGTAGGTAAAGCTATTCATAAGGGAGAGTGGCATGCTTTTACCTATCGTCAGCGTAACCAAGTAGGACAATTGTTCGTTGATGGTGTGCTTGTTGCTACAGATGAGGTGACGCTTACTCCTGCCGATTTGGGTGCCACAGAGCATAATTTCCTTGGCCGTTCATGTTATCAGGGCGATGTGTATCTCAAAGATGCTCAATACAACGACTTCCGTATCTATGGCGGTGCTATGTCTGATGAGGATATTATCCTTCATGCCTCTAACCTTGCTACCCTCAATAGTGAACTCTTTACCCAACAGATAGCTGCTGTTATGGCTCAGACGGAGCTTCCTGCAACAACCCTGTATGGCGATATAGCATTACCTACAGTAGGAGACAATGGCGTGAGCATTGTGTGGCAGTCATCAGATGAACATTTTGTCAGCTCCACAGGAAAGGTGGCCCGTCCTGTTGTAGATGCCGACTCGGCTCATGTGGTTCTTACGGCTATCTTCACAAAACAGCAAATAGCACTTTCCCGTGAGTATCACGTTATCGTAGTGCCACGTCTGGACGACTATAATAGTGTACAGTCCGATATGCGTATGCTTACCCTCGATGCTAATCTCGAGAATCTTAAGACTGACCTCTATTTGCCTTCACTTACTTCTGAGGGTTCCATTATCCATTGGCGTTCAAGTCGTCCCGACTATATGAACAATGCAGGACGTTTGCTGCGCCTTTCTCCTGTAGGCGAGCCACAGCATGTGGAACTTACGGCCATATTTACTAAGGGCCAAGTTACAGACTCCTGCACATTTGATATTCGTATCGCCGAGGAGGAACCCTACGTAGGATATCTCTTTGCCTACTTTAATGGTAATGCCCAATGGCAGGAGCAGATTTGTTTTGCCCTTAGCACCGACGGTTATAATTATGTACCCCTCAATGATGGCAATCCCATCATTAGCTCCGATACTATATCTCGCAAGAAGGCAGTGCGTGATCCTCATATCCTTCGTGGCGAAGATGGCTACTTTTATATGGTTATCACAGACATGCGCTCCTCGCAAGGTTGGTCCTCAAATGATGGCTTGGTGCTTATGCGTTCCAAGGACTTGATTAATTGGACACATTCAACCATCGATTTCCCCACGGCGTGGCCTCACAGATTCAACCGTGATGACCTGACACAAGTGTGGGCTCCGCAGACGATCTACGACCCTGAAGTAGGTAAGTATATGGTGTACTATGCCATCGGTGAGAAGGGAGCACACTACATTACCTACTGCTCCTATGCTAATGAAGACTTTACGGAACTTTCAGAACCAGAGGTGCTGTATGATCATGGAGCCAATACGATTGATGCTGATATTGTATATCTTAACGGTCTGTATCACATGTTTTTCAAGACCGAGGGACAGGGTAATGGTATCATGAAAGCTACAGCCAAGACCCTGCGTGGAGAGTGGACGCCCGAATATCGCTATCTACAGCAGACTAATGTTGCCGTTGAGGGGTCTGGAGTATTCAAACTCATCAATTCCGACGAGTGGATACTCATGTATGATTGCTATACCAGTGGACACTATCAGTATTGTAAGAGCACTGACCTCAGCAACTTTACATATGTTTGCAACTCTGCTAATACCGACATCTTTACCCCGCGTCACGGAACTACAATTCCCATTACTCAAGAGGAAGCGGAACGCCTTGTGCAGCGTTGGCCTAGTAGAGCCCTCAGTTGTGGTAAGATTACTTCCCTGAATGCTAATGTTCGCATGGATATGTACGATATAGATGATTCATCCTCTACTATTTACCTTCCTGTATATGGCGGAACTGACCTTGCAAGCTTTGATCCACGTTTTCAATCTTTCCCAGGGACTGGTGTCATTCCGACTGGCCCACAGGACTTTACACAAGGTCCCATAGCCTATACGTTCAATCTTAATGGCAATAGTAGAACCTATCAAGTAAGTGCTCGTGTATGTGTGAATCCTATATTGCCGGGCTATCATGCAGACCCTGAGATTCTCTACTCCAAGAAGACTGGACGCTTCTATGCTTACACCACCACCGATGGCTTGGCTGGTTGGGCAGGTACATATTTCACAGCCTACACGTCTGAGAATCTGATTGACTGGACATACGAAGCCAATGTAGTAGATTTGGCAACCGCTCAGGTGATATGGGCTAATGGTAATGCTTGGGCTCCGGCTATTGAGGAACGTGAGGTTGATGGCGATTACAAATACTACTTCTACTTCAGTGGTAATGCTGGTAGTAGCAAGCAAATCGGTGTGGCTGTAGCCAATACGCCTGTTGGCCCCTTTGTTGATAAGGGCGAGTCTATCATCAAACGTTCACCTACAGGTAGCGGACAGCAGATTGATGTCGATGTCTTTGTTGATCCTGTCTGTGGAACTCCCTATATTTATTGGGGCAACGGCTACATGGCAGGTGCCCAACTCGAAGATGATATGGTTACTGTTAAGGAGAATACAATCAAGGTTCTTACTCCTTTGGGAGGCTCGCTTCAGGATTATGCCTATCGTGAGGCGCCCTACGTCTTCTACCGAGAAGGTCTCTACTATTTCTTGTGGAGCGTTGATAAATATATCCCTAAAATCAAAGCATACAGAGTTGCACTGATAAAATACATAGCGTATAGCATCACATCCGTAACGAATTCCACCTGATTATTTGCAACAATCTTTCCCTGCATAATCAGTGCATCCATCCATTTTCCTACAAGAAAACCCATTGCAACATTTAATACACTTGCAATATATTTTACAATCTCTTTTCCGGCTACAAAACTCAGGCATACAAATAATTGCACCGATGAGCCTTTGCAAAAGAATACACATTGCATTCCAAACAACAATAGAACATTGATAATAGCACTTACCACATCGTTAAATGGGTATCGGCTCTCTATTACCTCAAATATAATTACCTGTGCCACAAAATTAGTGAGCGTCCACAAAATTATGGTAGCCTTTTTATTCTGCTTACATTTTAGAAACTGACTTGTATATACACCACTAAAAATACTGTTGATGATATGTATCAATACGGACAGCAAACTAAACATTTACAATTCCTCCATCCTTTGCGTATCTCATATATGCCTTAATAAAATCCGCATACTTCTTCTGTGCAAGAATAAGGGAATCTCCATTGATAAGGTCTATGGTATCCACACTGTAAGCTGTTATCTTCTCCAAATTAACAAGATATCCTCTGTGGCATCTGTAAAAAGAATCTCCCAGCTCGCTCTCCCAATCTTCCATTCTACCGTAAGTATCTACTTTTCCGTCTTTTGTATGGAACACAACTTTTTTATTACTGCTCTCAATATAGTAAATGTCCCTTAACAAAACTTTTTTCTGCATACCATTATTCTTAATTATCACAGAAAGTCCTTCTTGTTTTGTTTTCATAGATACTTCTTTCAACGCTCTATTAAAAATTGTGTTAAACTTCTTTTCATCTATCGGCTTTAACAAATAGTGAAAAGCATTCACATCAAAAGCATCCTCCATATATTCACGATACCCGGTCACGAATATAATAATGCTCTTATCCTTACCCCTTTTCTCCTGAACTTCTCTCATGTGCTTTGCAACATCTATACCTGATATTTCTTTCATTTCCACATCTAGAAAAGAAACCGCAAAATTCTCTTGCGATTTAATCATTTCCTCCCCAGCTTCAAAGGTAACAACCTCCGCATCCGGCTCCTGTTCTCTTATCAAAGAAGCAATTTGTTCCCTTGTGGTTCTGTCATCGTCACAGACCGCTATCTTCATAATGACCGCCTACCTTTCGCTGATTTATGGATATACATACCCATTCTTTTATTATATCGTATCTTTGCAATAAATTCGTGATGTGCGGGCGTGAAATACGGGATTTTGGGTGTGAAATAAAAGAAAGCAGTAATCTAATTGCATAATTACTACTTTCTCTTTAAACAAGTTGATAAACTTTCTAAACAATTTCTACCGGAAACCATTTTCCCGGTTTATGATGTAATATCCATATTTTCCGAATATCTTCTTTTTGTACATCATATTGCCGTTTTAAGAGGATAATTGGATTATACATTGGAAGAAATGGCTTCCTTTTCATTTCAGCATATGCCAAAGCATTGATTGTGTATCTTAACAATATGCCAGTCTTTTTTTCAGCAAAAATTTCGTCAGAAAACCCTTCTATATCCACCATATCCAAAGGCACTTCAAATGACACATAGTAATTATGACTATTATCAGCATAATTATTTGCAATACTAAAATTATCGTAATAATATGCCAAGCTTTTCAAAAACTC
Organism: uncultured Bacteroidales bacterium; assembly: GCA_937900095.1. Taxonomy (GTDB): domain Bacteria; phylum Bacteroidota; class Bacteroidia; order Bacteroidales; family Bacteroidaceae; genus HGM04593. Next base: position 7,486 of record CALCEC010000034.1, read on the forward strand.
CGGTGAACCTAGCCATCCCCTGATTGCTTCCTCCTCAAATTCATCTACAAAAAGATATCCATTTACATTGTAATCATTAAGCGTATTGGAACCTCCAAGTCTCATTTTTAGATTTGTTCCGAGCTTATTTTCCACATCAACTACTAACCCTTTTCGGCTCATAACAATTCGGTTCCCATCAAATGAAAAGGTGAATCCCCATTTCTTTAAGTAATCCGCCAAAATCGTTTTTTGGGTCAATGTATTGGATAATGTCATAAGACCTTCCTGCCATATACTGTCTTCATTCTCCCGCGGTGTAATATGATGCACAATCAGACTATCAATTATTATGGGTTCATTACCATTCAACAGTCCCTTTAACTCCATCTGTTCAATATCATATTCATTATAGTGACAATCTACAATATTCTCTGCATTATCTGTAACAAATCTTTTTACATCCTCAATATCGGCTCCTACTATTTCAGCAACCGATGCATACATCTCATTCTTTCCCAAAGTATTTAAGTACATCTTTTCTCCATTTCTCAGCAGGCACATATTCAAGAATATTCTCTGGTACTACTATCATATCTGACTTCATATATGCAAATATTTGTGATGCTGAATCCCTAAAAGCACTTTGTATTGTTCAGCATATTTGATAATTTCTCCTAAATCTTTGATATGGTGTTCCAGTTCCACAACACTTTGTTTTGCAGATTTTCCGGCTTGGGTTTGTACAGAAATCTTCCGGCAAGGTTGATGTCTCTTCGTAGTTGTGTTTTAACAGAAATTCCATGCTTATCGGCCTTTCATTCATTGTACTTTTTGCCACGTTGTCCGGAAGGGGATATGATGGATAGATTATGTTCCCTGCAAAGCTCATCACTCAGGTGACGGATGCGGTAATGGGTTTTCTTGCAGTCGTGGTATTTGTTATGTTCGATGTTATCAGCGGCACAAAAAAGCACATGATTATGAACGTGACCTTTTATCAATATGTGTAGTAACAACATAAGAATACAAAAAAGCCAAAACCCAGACGCATATTTCCGCAGATATGAAGGTCAGATTATCCTTTACGGTGGTGCCAGACATATGCTGGAACAGGCGGGTATCAATCTGAAATCTCTTAATATAAATAAATTAAAATCTGAGTATGAAGAACTTATTAAACAGAAAAATGAGCTAACTGTTACTTATAAGAATTGTGAAAAAATGTACATTCTTACACAAAAACTCAAAAAAAATTCTCAATATTTAGAACACGGTGTAACACTTTCTTCTCCAAAGACACACAAACGTAATGAAAGAAAAAGTTTATAAATTCTTAAG
>CALCEC010000035.1 GCA_937900095.1 uncultured Bacteroidales bacterium
ATTGATAATATAAATTCCTTTGGTCGGCTTTTCTACCTTCCTACCTTGTAGGTCATAAACAGTTTTCACATTTACGTTTTCGCCTTTCACTTCTTCAATGCCCACCTCATTAGCGTCAACCTCCTCAATGCGGAATGCTGATGTGAAGTTCTCATTGTAGAAAGGACCTGATGCTCCGTCGAATATCTGTGCAGAGTGCTTTACAACAATAGGACCAAGCTCGTCGGCACCGTTGTCTGTTCTGATACCGCGGCAACCGTCCAACTGTACAAGACCGAAGAGTGCCTCGTTGGTAGAGGATACAGAACCGCCTGCAAGAATCTTTGTCACGTTGAACATGGTTGTCTTGTTTGATTCTGCCTCAAGGCCTGTAAGGCTCTCGCCCTCCAACCAGTTCTTGCCACCGAATGACGGGTAAGCAAGATAGTATGCATCGTCGGCAGTCTTGAACTGGTACTTGCGGTCGGCATCAGCGTTGTATTCGCATACGAACTGTGCGCTCTCGGGGAGCTCGCCCTCACCGCGTGCCGCAACAGCAATTGTGCCGCCGTCATTGTACAGGTAGTACTCGTTGTCGCCCCACACTGCGGTAAATGTGTACTTCTTGCCATCCTCGGGAAGAATTATATCTGTTGCTCCGTAATATGCGTCAAGTGCTGTAGAGAGTGCTGTGCCTGCTGCTGCAGTCGGATTCTCCTCAGCCTTTGCAAGGGCTGCAAGGATAGCCTCGCGTGCGGCCTCGGTGGGGTAACCGATAGTGTTTTTCGCAAGCAGTTCCTTCACAGTGGCGATGAGTGCAACGGTCTCCTCGCTCGGTGTGTTGTCGGGCTCGGGGAGGCTTGTGTCATAGCTGATGCTGTATGCGCCGTCTGTGATATCGTCAAGGCTGTAGTTCTTGTAGACGATTGTGTAGCCTGCACCGAATGTCTCCTCCTCGTAGAGGAACGCGATTGTTGAGTCGCTCTGGAAGCACATTGTAGAGTATGCCGAGCCTATGAACGATGCCTGGTGACGGCCGTCCCAATCCTTCGCGAAGTTTGCAGGAGTGTTGTAGTCGAGCTCCGATGCAAGTTCCTTATAATATATACCTACGTTTGTGCGTCCGCTACCGAATGGGAGTGACTGCAGTGCAATCCACACCTTCTCGCCGTCGGCGTTACGTGTCGCAGGCATAATCATGATTTCACCGTTACAAGAGTTACCCAGTGCTACAACACCGTTCACGCTTGCGTTTGATGTGGCACGTGTGCCCCAAGAACCCTCGGCCTTCTCGGCATCGGTGAATGTGAAGATGTTGAAGTGACGTCCACCGTTGCAGCGTGAGCTCACGATGATGTTTCCGTTAGGAAGCTCCTCAACCTTAGGCTCGTCGGCACCGTTGGGGATAGGTGCTGTCTCTACACCACCGAGGACATCCCAGCTGCCGCCGAAGTCATCGCTGTAGAGCACGAAGTTTGTATATGTTCCTACTCTGTTCTTAAGTAGAACGGCGCAGTAGAGACGGTAGTAGTCGTTTACCTTAACGTAGCGGCTCTGGTGAATCTTACCCGAACCGATGAACATTGCCATCACCGGACCCTGGCTGCTCTTGTCCCACATTGCGTAGATTGGGTCAGCAATGTCAACAGGCTCGCTCCAAGTCTTTCCGTTATCCTCGCTGTAGAAGCGTGCGATGTTCTGGTGGTTGTTGCGTGTACCGCTGGGGAATGATACGTTACCAGCACAGCTGAGCACGAGCACGCGGTCACTCTCGCGGTCGGCAACGATACATGGGTCACCGAAGCCTACGTGCATAAAGTCGGGTGAGTTCGCACCCTTGCCCTCAACGATGGCAAACTGATCGCCCCAGCTCTCGCCGTTGTCCTCGCTGATACGTGCCAACAGGTCGATACGTCCGTTGTGTACCATACCGATGTCTGCACCGCTGTGGCGGTAGTCGGCAACGGCGATAAGATTACCGTTCTTTGCTTTTGCAATTGCCGGAATACGGAAAGGAACACCACCGCTCTTTGTTATGAAGATATTCTCCTGCGGCTCAACTGCCGGTGTCTTGCGCACCAGTGTCACATAGAAGTCTGTTGTGTTGGCGAACATGTTGCTACTTGAGGTGACGTCGAATGTGAGCTGCACGGCATCTGTGCTGTTCACTACAGATACGTTGGCCTCCTCGCTTGAGTTCGCTGTCACAGCGCTGCCGCCGTTAGGTGTTACGGTAACATCTGCGGTGCCCGAGCTTACAAAGTTGAAGTCATAGCCTGCAACCATGAACTCCTCGTCGTCGGTAGTGAGCGAGTATGTCGCAATGTGTACGCCGTCAACAGTAGCTGTTGCAAGGCATGTGAAGAGCTGGAGATCACCGTTATCATTGTAGCCGGCAATATTGTTGCGTCCCTGTGTCTCGCTTAGTATCGCGTGGGGAGCATCAGCCGATTTCCAGCCTGCGGCCCATGTGCCTGCCGCATTTGATGCAGTCCACTCTCCGGTAAGTGATGTCACGGGATATTCAACTTCACCCACACGTATGTTGAGTGTTGAGCCTGCGTCGGCACCGCCGTTCCAGAATGCGAGTTTCTTGTCGCGGTTATTCACCTTGTTGCTTGGATAGCCCTTCTCGTACATGTAGAAGAATGTGTCGCCTGCACCAAGGTCGCTTGATGTTGTGAAGAGCCACATGTCGGTGTAACCTTCGGGAACATTCTCGGCATCGACAAGGATTGGGTAAGATGTTGAGCCTGTTGAGCCTGTCATCTTTGTGGGGGCCGCAAGAACCTTTGCTGCACCAGCCTGTTTGTTGTAGAGTCTGTAACCGTTGGTGTTGTCACCGGCGAATGCCCACAACTGTGCATCGTCGGTTGCGTCCGAAATGTATTCGCTCAACTCGATGTGGTCGGCTGTTTCGTTGTCAGCGATTACAAAGCCGTTGGCTGCAATCTGCAATGTGTACCATGTTGTACCTTTTGCAAATGTACCTTCTGCAACGGTAGTTGTATTGAACAGTTGCTCAACGTAGCCCTCTTGTGGCTCTGCCACCTCAAGCATTACATCAATGATGCTGCCTCGGTTTGCGCTCAGTGTGTTGCTGCCGTCTGCTTTGCCCGGATTGCCGGCAGGGTCAATGCTGTTCCAGTCGATCTTGAAACGCATACGGTATGTACCCTGTGTCTCTGGGGCCTTGAATGAGGGCAGGGCAACGGTGTTGTTGTTGCCTGTTACGCCTTCACTGTTGCACCACTGGCCTGCGTCGTCCTTGTTGTAGGCCGAGTAGCTTACCAGGTCGCCTGTCGGTGTGTATCCGTCAGCATCGGTGCCTGCTGTGAATGTGCCGTCACCGTCTGCGTCTACATATACGTATGCGTGCATCCATGCACCGCCGTATCCGGTTGTCGGTGTAACAATGTCACCTGCACCCACTTTAAGGGTTACTGTCTCTGTTGCGTCTACATACAGCTGTAGTTTCTCTGCCTCGGTGAGGTTGTAGCTCTTCGAACCGTATGACGGGCTCTCTACTCTGACATAGTTAAGAGGTCTGTCACTTGCTTTCTCTCCCGAGAAGTTGACCTCATAACCTGTCGTCTGAGCCATAGTTGTCATTGCAATGAGCATTGACAACAAGAATGTAAATTTTCTCATAAATAGGTTAGTTAAGTTTATAAATATAAATTGAATGATGCAGTTTTTGCCATTCAACAAAATTTCTGCTAATATAAGTGAATTTTACTTCTTTTCAGTTGTTTTACGCAAAAAAACAGCGCGCCTTTCAGTGGCGCGCTGTTTTTTATGGGCTATTCCGATTTATTTTTCTACCGGAGTGATTCTGAGCTTGTAGCTCATCTCCTTCTCTGGAACACAGTACTCTGGCAATGTGCCTACATCGTATCCGCATGATGCGTTACCGATACCACGCAACCAAGCGTCGAGGTGAAGCACTGTGTATGGACGCTTTGTCATCTCCCAGTAGTGTCCTGCTCTCATGAGGTCCTCGTCGGTGTAGGGGAGTGCCGAGAAGCTTACGTTGCCCTCAGTTGCAATCTTCACACCGTTGCCGTTGTTGTCGGTGAATGTAACCTCACGCAAGCCCTCGCGGCTACCGCTGCTCTGTGGCTTCACGTATGGGTCGGCCATCTGGTCAACAGTTGTCTTGTAACGGCCTACAACAACACCGTCCTTTCGGTCAACAGTGTTCTCCCATGGGCCGAGAGCGTAGTAGTTCACGTTCTTGAATGTTGAGTCAAGACCGCAGATGAGGCCTGCGCGACGCAGGTTGCCATGCTTGGGAACGAATGTCGCATCAACGTCCACGATACCCTGAGGATAGATTGTGTAGTCTATTCTTGTGTCGCAGATAGAACCCTTGCGTACAGTCTTTACAACAGTGTTGCCGTTCTCCTCAACGACTGTAATCTCACCCTTTGCCTCAAGGCCGTTGCTTGTCTGTGCCTGTGGTTTGCCTGCGTCAGGACCATAGTAGTCGTAACCCTGGCGGTCGTTCTCAATCCAGCGGTGGTTGCTGTAGATGAAGCCCTGACCCTCGCTGATGATATTCTTGCCGTTGAATGCAAGTGCAGTGAGCTGTGCAGTTTCAGCGTCGAACTTGAGCTGTACCTTCTCGTTGCCGATGATTGTCTCATGGAGAGAAGATGTAGCAACAAGTGCATCGCCCTTGCTCTTTACTGCTGCAAGCGGTGCGCGCTCAACAAGTGTGAACTGCTGCAATGCAACCTCGTGGCCGGCAGGAGCGAAGAGCTGTGCATCGCGGTGTACAAGGCGTACGGTAATGAGGAGCTCGTCGCCCTTCTTCGCAGCCTTTTTGATGTTGGCTTTCTTTACAGATAGCCATACCTTACCGTTCTGGTATGTCTCGGCGTGTGGAGCTCTTGTGCGGCCGGTGTAAACGACCTTACCGTTTTTCACGATATCGTAGATCACGTCGAACTCGTTGAGGTTGGTGAAGTTGTACTTGTTCTTGATGTCTATTGTAACAACACCGTACTCTGTGTTCACGTCAGGCATTGTGATCTCTACGAACTGATGGGCGGCCTTTACCTCCTTGAGCTTGCCACCCTCCTGGCGCAAAGGTGACACAACACCGTTTGAGCAGAAGTTACCCTGGTGTGGACCCGGGTAGTCATATCCTGTGTGGAGGCGGTAGATACCCTGCTTCATCTCCTGTGGGTCATATATGGCCTGGTCAACCCAGTCCCAGATACAGCCGCCGATGCAAGAGTTCGATGCCTCAATCTTCTGCCAGTACTCCTTGAGGTTACCGATTGCGTTACCCATTGAGTGAGCATACTCGCAGATGAACATAGGCTTGTCAAGGTCGTTGGTATACTTGTTCATCCAAGCCTGGCCCGGGTACATCTTTGAATAGAAATCGCTGAAACGTCCGCCGCCGTAGTCTCCGTTTGAACGTGTGCCCTCGTAGTGTACAGGGCGGTTGTCGAGACGTTTTGCCTCGTCGTAGCATGGGCCGAAGTTGTTTCCGTTGCCGGCCTCGTTACCCAAGCTCCACATTACCACGCTTGCATGGTTGCGGTCGCGCAATACCATGCGGTTGATGCGGTCAACGAATGAAGGAATCCATGACTCGCGGTCCGAGATAGTCTGGTTTGCATGGTCCTCAAGGTCTGCCTCATCGCAGCAGTAGAGACCGTAGTGGTCGAACATGGCGTACATTCTTGCCGCGTTGGGGTAGTGGCTGGTACGTATTGTATTGATGTTGTTCTGCTTCATGAGCAATACATCCTTGAGCATAGACTCTGTTGTGACAGCGCGGCCTCTTACAGGGTCTGTATCATGACGGTTCACACCCTTGAAGAATACTCTCTGACCATTGATATATACGATTGAGTTCTTGATTTCAATCTTGCGTACACCATATTTTGTCGAGAATGCCTGCTCCTGGTTGCCGTTCTCGTCGAACTGTGTGATGCGTACGGTGTAGAGGTAAGGCTTCTCGGCGTTCCACAACTGTACATTGTCAATGTTGAGCTTGATGTCGCCGCTGAGTGCTGCGATGCGTGCTGCGGTATTCAGTGTGACAGAGTCTGCTGCGATGAACTTGCCTGCTGCATCGTATATGGCAGCCTTTACGGTCTTCTTGCCTGGGATGTAGTCTCGGTTGTCGAGCTCGAAGTTTACATTGACCTCTGCACTGAACATATCATCGGCAAGCTTGCTTGTGATGTAGTGGTCGCGTACTGCGGTCTTGGGTACGTTGTACAGGTAAACGTCGCGGAAGATGCCGCTCATACGGAACATGTCCTGACACTCGAGATATGAACCGTCACACCAGCGGAATACCTGTACGGCGAGCTTGTTCTCACCCTTCTTCAGGAAGTTTGTGAGGTCGAACTCGGCAACGTTGTTCGAACCCTGTGTATAACCCACATACTCGCCGTTGAGCCATACGAAAGCAGCTGAATAGATACCGCCGAAGTGGATGAATGTGCGGCGGCCGTCCCAGTTTGCGGGAACAGTGAATGTGTGTACATATGAACCTACTGGGTTGATGCCGTAGTTCTTGCCACCGTCATTGTATCCCGGGCGTGCCTTGATGAACGGAGGTGTATTAGAGTGTGGGTATTCCACGTTGTTGTAGATAGGCTTGTCATATCCGTGCATCTCCCAGTTAGACGGTACTGGAATATCATCCCAACCGCTCACGTCAAAGCCCTCCTCGAAGAATGTCAACGGGCGCTTTGAAGGCTCGCTCACGAGGTTGAACTTCCATGTGCCGTTGAGGCTCATGTAACGGCTGTTCACCGGCTCGGTCCATGGTGTTGCATAGTATGCTGCGTCGGCGAGCATCTCGGCCTCATTGTTGTATGGCATATATGTGGCAACGCCACGCTCCTTGTTCTCGGCGAACACGGTCTCGTCCTCCCACTTTGGAGAAGCAATCTTCGGCTTTTCTACCTCCTCGAAGGTGAACCATGCTGCGCTGTCGGCAACATTTTTCTCTACTCGCATCATACGGCCGTCCTTTAAAGCGTACATGCCATCTTTTCCTGCAGATACAATAATATATGTTCCCACTCTGCCCTCAACAGGCTCAAAGCGGAACTTCGCGTTGTTCCAGCTACCGGGGGCAGCTGGCCACTGCAACAGATAGTCAATGTTTGCATTGTCACCGCCGTCGTCAAAGTTCTGTCCGTAGAACGCATTCTCTACGGCAAATGTGGTAAGGTCGATGGTCTTTATGCTCCAGTACTGTCCGCGGTTGTTCTCGTTTACGTCTTCGGCAACAATGCGTGCATTGTTCTCGCCTGAGTCATTGTTTCCGAGTACCTTGCCTGGTTCTCCTACAGACGCAATGCGGTATGTGAGGTTGTCGTCGAAACCTGCATATTTTGAAACCTCAAAGCGGAACTGTGCAGCCTTGTGTGTAAGGGCTGTCTCCTTCTTGATGACAACGAGTGTACCGCCCTGTCCCTTGGCCAATGCATAGTTGGGGCTGTTGGTAGGGATAAGAAGGCCGTTCTCGTACTTCCACAACTGAGCCTCGTCGGAACCGTTGTTCTCGCCGACCTCTACCTTGTTGCCGTTGAGGCGCAATGCGTTGCCGGTGACGGGGTTGATGATACGCCAGCTGCCTGAAAGCTCCGATACTTTCCAGAACTGGGCTGTGTTGCCGTCCTCAAGGTCGGTCAAGCCAACAGCCTTGCCGCTCTTCTCTGTCACCACATTGCCTTTGTTGCCTGCGGCAAAGAGGTTGTACAGTTTGCCTTTCTCAAATACGGCCTGGGCATTTACACCCGCGGCGCATACAAGCGCAGTGAGCATCAACGCCAAGCTTTTTCTCAAAGTGTTGATAGACATAGTGTTTTGTTTTTTATGGTTATTATAAATATTATACTATATGCAGTATATACATTCAGCAAAGATAATGAATGTTTTGGATATTTTTGCCTGTCGGCTACACTTTTACAACTAAAATATCCTCCCAACGTGTGGTGTACTGCGGCGAGAGGTGTTCGCGGTTGGTGTGGTCGGTGAGTGTGCCCTGTGAAACGAGCTTAACGCTGTCGCGTCCCATCTCGGCATTTATGCGGTCGATGGCAGCCATCAGTTTCTTGTGCTTGGGACGGTCGATTTCATCGAATAGCGATGCCTGCACGGCTGTTGCAGGGGTGATGCGGCTCAGGCGCACCCCGCTCTTCTTGTAGCCGAAACCTTTGCGGTATATCTTTTTTAGTGTCTCTGTGGCGGCCTTGACAATCTCCAGTGTGCTGTCTGTGGCTGTGTTGAACTGTACTTGCCCGCACTCGAAGCGTTGAGGCTGGTCCTCTCGGTGGCGGTTGGTGAAGATGAATACCTGCAGTTCCTGCGCGACGCATTTCTGTTTGCGCAGTTTCTCGGCAGCAATGCCGGCAAAGGTGGTTATTGTCTCGTGCAGTTCCTCAATGCCGTACAGCTCCTTTGAGAATGAACGCGATACGGTGATTGACTGCTTGTCGGCTGTCTCATGGCTGAAGTCGATGCAGGGGGTACCTTTCAGCTCCAGCCAGGTGCGCTTGCCGGTGATGTTCAGCCTGTTGTCTATCCATGCTTCGGGCAGGTCACACAGCTGTGCTGCCGTCATAATGCGGCAGTCGTGGAACATCTTCGCCTGGCGCCGCCCGATACCCCACACATCCTCTACCGGGAATTTCTCAAGTACCTTGCGTATGTCCTCGTCGCGGTACATAAGGCAGGCGCTGTTGAGCTTGGGGTATTTCTTGCATAGCTTGCTCGCAATCTTGGCAAGGGTCTTGGTGTGGGAGATACCTATGCTCACCGGTATGCCGGTGTTGCGCCTTACTGTGCAGGCGAGTTCTTCACCGAACTTTTTCAACTGCTCGGTGCGGTAGCCGTCGAGCAACAGGAAGGCTTCGTCTATGGAATAAATCTCAATGGCCGGAACAAACTGCTTGAGGGTTGTCATCACGCGCTGTGACATGTCGCCGTAGAGCTGATAGTTGCTTGAGCGCACCGCCACATTGTACTTCTTTACGTAGTCGCGTATCTGGTACAGCGGTTGCCCCATCTTTATACCTATGGCCTTGGCCTCGTTGCTGCGTGACACGACACAACCGTCGTTGTTGCTTAGTACAACGACAGGGCGTCCTTCGAGCGAAGGGTTGAATACCCTTTCGCACGACACGAAGAAGTTATTGCAGTCACAGAGGCCGAACATATACAAACGGAAAGTGGAAAACTGAAAGTGGAAAGCGGAAAACGGAAAATGGAATGTTGAAAGCTCTCACTCTTCACTTTTCATCTTTCATCTTTCATCTTTCATCTTTCATCTTTCATCTTTCATCTTTCATCTTTCACCTTTCATCTTTCAACTTTCAACTTCTCATTATACTTTCTTTATCAGATAAGTCACTACTCCCCAGATGCAGAAGTCATTCTCTGAGGTTACCTTTATGGGCTTGAAATCCTTGTTGGCGGGTATCAGCAAGCCGTAGCCGTCGTGTCTTTCAAAGCGCTTGAGGGTGAACTCGCCGTCTATGTAACATACTGCCAGGCAACCGTCGTATGGCTCAATGCTCTTGTCTATGACAAGCAGGTCGCCGTCGTTGATGCCTTCATCAACCATCGACAGCCCGCTTACGCGAGCATAAAAAGTGGATGCTGGGTTCTTTATAAGTTCCCTGTTGAGGTCGAGGTTAAGCGATGCGTAATCCTCGGCAGGGGAGGGGAATCCTGCTGCCACGCGCTCGTCGGAAAGGGGCAATTCTATGCCGCTGTCGTCACTCGGGGTGAAAATATTTATGTTGTCGCTCATATATACAAACGGAAAGGGCTTACCTGTTCAACAAAAAACGTGCGATGTGCTCGATAAGTTCTTGCTTTATGGGCATGGTAGGGCTTTGGTATGCCTCTAATTGTGACAGCATGTCGTTGCCTTCACAGTGCTTGAGCACGTGGTTCATGCCTTCAATGATGTAGAACGATGAGAACATACGTGCAAGGTAGAGCCTTTCGGCCTCTTTCACTCCCACCTGTATGTCTTTGTCGCCCTGGAGGATGAGCACCGGAATCTTCAGCTTGGCAATCTCCTTGGCCGGGTTGTACCTGAACCATGAGATAAGGTAGGGTTGCACGCTCTTGCGGTAGAGTGCCGCAAGATAGTTTGGCACATCCTCCACAATGCGGCCTTGCAATAGTTCTCTGTTTATCGCCGCAGCCTCGTTCCTTACTTGTTCGGGCTGTGGGTTCAGCTGTTCTTCTATTACCTCATGGGCGGGTCTTCCACATCCTGCAATGGATATATATGCCTTGACGGCTGTGCTCTTCTGTGCCGCGACCATGCCTATGAGCGAGCCCTCGCTGTGTCCTGCAATGGCAATGGTACTGAACCTTTTGTCGGTGCTGAACATATCGGCCCAGGCTGCTGCGTCGTCAATGTAATGCTCAAAGCGCAGTTCCTCCTCGCTCATTATCGCGGCTTGGCTTTTGCCTATGCCTCGCTTGTCGTAGCGCAGGCTGGCGATGCCTTTGGCGGCAAGCCCTTCGGCAAGCATCTTCAACGAGTTGTTCTGTAACTCGCTGCCTATGGTGTTGCCGTTCATGTCTGTAGGCCCGCTGCCGGCAATGATGATGACCAACGGACAAGGCTCTTCGTTATCGGGCATCAGTAATATTCCGTGTATTTCACCGGTGGGGGTTGTGAGTATAATATTTTTCTCAACCGCGTGGGCAGTTGAGAAAAATAAAAGGGTAATTATTGCAAATAGCGCTTTCTTCATCTTATTTACCGAATTTGCCTCCCATCTTGCTGCCGAACTTTCCGCCGGTCTTTGCACCTCCGGTGCCTTGTGCCGCAAAGATGTTCTCACCGTAGTTCACGGCTTTGAAGCCTGCATCCTGCTTGCGGCGGAACGCGATCTCGATGAGTCTGTCTATGAGTGCAGTGAAGTTAATGCCGCTGTACTCCCATAGATAGAACGAGAGCGAACCGGGGATTGTGTTTATCTCGTTGACGAAAATCTCGCCTGTAGCCTCGTCGATGATGAAGTCGATACGTGCAACACCGTCGCATGAGAGGGCACGGAACGTGTCGCAAGCAGCCTTCTGAATGAAGTCTGTACTCTCTTTCGGCAGGTTGGCCGGTATCTCGCGCACAGTGGACTGCATGCCCTGTGACTGCTTTCCGCCGCCGTTCATGTACTTGTCCTGGTAAGAGAGGATCTCACCGCTGCGTACGGGTACCTCACATACCGATGGCTGGCACTCGTAGTAGTTGCCGAGCACAGCACAGTTCACCTCCTTGAGCTTCTGCACGTACTTCTCGATAATCACGCGGCTGGTGAAAGAGATTGCGTAGTCTACTGCATCGAGGAACTCCTCGCGGTTGTGTGCAGCGCGGATGCCCACGCTTGAACCGCTGTTGGCAGGCTTCACAATCACGGGGTAACCGAGCTTCTTCTCAACGGCAGCGACGGTCTCTTCCTGCTTGTCGGCCCACTCCTTGTCGCTGAACCAACAGTAGTCTATGACGGGGATACCGCACTCCTTGAGAATCATCTTCATGGTGATCTTGTCCATACCGTTGGCCGATGCCAATGTGTTGCAGCCGGTGTATGGTATTCCCGAGAACTCCATCACCCCCTGGAATGTGCCGTCCTCGCAGTTTGTACCGTGCAGGGCTGGCATTATCACGTCGAGCTTGGTCACTACGTCCTTCTGAAAAAGGCCTTTCTTGGTGCGGTAGAGGTTGGTGTCACCATAGATGGGCTTCATGTAAACTTCCTCGCACATTGTTGCTAGTTTCTTGATGTCGCGGTAGTTGGCAACATTGAAGAGTGCGTCGCCGGTGTACCACTTGCCCTCTTTTGTTATGTATATCGGGGTGATGTCATACTTCTCTCTGTCCATTGCTGCCATCGCCTGGTTTGCGGTGATGGCTGAAATCTCGTTCTCGACGGAACGTCCGCCGAATACAACTCCTACATTTGTCTTCATTTTATTTTAGTGGAAAAAGGTTATTAAAGGTTGTTGAGGGTAACTAAAGGTAACTAAGGGTTACTAAAGGCTATTAAGGCTTGCTTTTTTTGCGACCCGCACGGCGTGAACAGCGCCCACGCTTCGTGCGACCAATCGCTAAAAGGCTCGCCGATAACCTACCTGAAATTATCTAACGGGTCATTGGCTCGCCTTTTTTTTTGCGACCCACGCGGGATGAATTTCATCCATCCTTCGCGTGACTAATCGCTAAAAGGCTCACCGATAACCTACCTGAAGTTATCAGGCAGGTCATTTTCATAAAGCACCACGTCTCCTGGGCGCAGAATCTTTGCTAACTGCTGGTGGGCATGGTTCAAAGAGTCGGCAAGGAAATATTTCTCTGCCGGCAGGCCGCCCTCCTCAATGCCGCTCTTTATGGCCTCGCGGTTTACGGCATTCACAATGATGGCGTAATCGCAGCTCACTGCAATGGTGCGTCCCAGTTCCTTGTTGGCATCGGCCTGACGGGTTCCCATCTCTACGAATCCCGGGGTGATGACAATGCGCTTGTTGCCCTCGCCCACAGCAAACTCCTTCAGTACACCAAGGCTCATCTTGGCGCCTGTCGGGTTCGAGTTGTATGCGTCATCAAGCACTGTAATGCCGTTTGCAACCTTCATCGACAGACGGTGCTCAACGGGCTGCAGGCGTGCAATGGCGTTGCGCTGCTTGTTCGCAGGTACGCCCAGGTGGTCGGCAACGGCAATGGATGCCAATATGTTCAGCAGGTTGCCTACGCCCAGCAGGCGGCTGCAGTAGTGCTCGCCGTTGCCAAGGGTGAACGATACGCCACCGGCGCCGTATACAACGTCGTTCGCCTTGTAGTCGCCCTCACCTTCTACTGCATATCTAATTATCTTGCATGGGCTCTTTATGCCCTTGTAGCTCTTTATGTATTCCGAGTCATAGTTAATTACTCCAAGACCACCGGCTGGCAGTGAGTTTATAAGCTCGAATTTTGTCTTCTGTATGTTTTCTACAGTCTTGAATGTCTCAAGGTGCATCTCGCCCACAGCCGTTACAATGCCGATGGTCGGGTGTACCAGGTCGCAAATCTCCTTGATGTCGTTGTTCTGTTTAGCGCCCATCTCCACGATGAATACCTGATGATAGGGACGCAGCTGCTCGCGTATGGTGCGTATAACACCAAGCAGGGTGTTGAAATTGCCAGGGGTGACAAGTACGTTGTATTTCTCTGCAAGCACGCTTGCAAGGTAGTTCTTTGTACTGGTCTTTCCGAAGCTGCCTGTTACGCCGATGATGATGAGCCCCTTATGGCTGTCGATGATGCGTTTGGCATCGTTGTAGTAATGGCGGTTTATGGCCTTCTCGATAGGGGTGTTCACAAGGTTGGCAAGCAGCATCAGGAAATTCGAGAGTAGCAATGTCGCAGCAATGATTACGGTTGCCCATTCTGTTGCAAAGAGCAGTGCAAGAGCGGTTATGGCAACAAAGAGCAGTATGTTTGTCGCGAACAGTCTCTTTACGCGCATTGTGTACACAAGGGGAGTCTTGAATTTCTCGCGCCACGCGACAGCCCATGCTCCGATGGTGATACCTGTGGCAAATCCAACGCCCACATAGTTCGGTACCAGTGCAGGTACGAGCATCATGAATGCGATGAAACGCTTCTGTGAGATTATGTTCCCCGGTACAAGCCAGCGGAAATAGCGGCTGTAGCGGTAAGAGCTGAGCTGGAACATATGGATGTCATACTTCGCTATAAGCAGGAAGAAAGCGAATGCGACAACTGTATATGTGACGATAGTACCCATATCCTTTTACTTTATCTTGAAGAAATTCTTTATTACTGCTGTAAACAATCCCGGGTTCTCAAGGAACGAGAAGTGTCCTGTGCCGTGTGCCACCACAAGACCTGCGTCGGGGATGAGCTTCTCCATTGTCTTGGCATCGCTCAACGGGGTGGCTGTGTCTGCGCTTCCCCAGAAGAGCAGGGTGGGGGCCTTGATGCTTGGCATCAAGTGCTCGAGGTCCTCGTTGACCACCTTCGAGAGAATTGCGCGCATCATGGGCGATGCGTTGTTGTAGTCACTTGAGCCTGCGCCCTTGCGGCGCTTGTCGATGATTGCCTGCGCCTTCTCCTTTGGCAGGAAGGTGTTGCACAGCCACTTCATGGCCTTGAATGTATATACTTTCCAATAATATTTCAGCGGGCGCTTGGGCTTGATGCCTGCCGCGTCCACCAATACCACACGGCTCACCTCGTTACGCGATGCAAAGACAATGCTTACCCTGCCGCCGAACGAGTGTCCCATGAGTGCCGGACGTTGTATGCCGTTCTCCTTTACGAATGCCTCTACCATCTGTGTATATCTCTCTACACCCCACACCTCCGTGGGTTCGTCCGAAGCGCCGAATCCCGGGAAATCGAAGCTGTATGTCTTGTAGGCGGTAGCAAGCACTGACTGTATGTTCTTGAATATCTCGCCTGTGCAGCCCCAGCCGTGCAGCAGAAGTACGGGCTCACCCTCTCCTGCAACGTTTATGTTTATGTTTATGTTATCGTAACGAAAGGTCATTTCCTTAATGTATATAATTCCTTGCGAAGATAGTGAATTCTGTTAGAATATACCTGATTGTGGGGGTAGAAATATTTGAGGAACGTGTAAAAAACTTCGTTCTTGATTTTGGGGAATAAAAATACCCTCACCGGGGAGGGCAAGAGTATGTATCAAATTAGCTGTCTTGTTACTGCAATGCGACTCTCCGCTCTTGCAGGAATTCCATTATGGCTTCTTCAATGAGCCCGTGTCCTCTCTCGTTGGGATGTATGCCGTCCTCGCAGATGTATTCGCTGTAGTTCTTTTTCTCAAGGAATACTGATGTTATGTCAATCACCGGTACCTTTTTCATTGCGCCAAGGCGGAACACTGCCATGTTGTACATTCCGTGCCAACGGTCGATGGAGAGCACGGTGCCGCCCAGCCATTTGAGGACATTGCTCTTGTCGAGGCCTTGTGTCACGTAATTGAAGAATCTCTCGGGGTCGAGCACAGGCAATGACATGAGCACGGGTGTCGAGCCCAATGACTTCACTGTGTCAATCATCGAGGAGTATATCTCCACGAACTGTTGCATTGGGGTCTTTGGCTTGTGTACCTCACGAGGGTCCTTGGCAATGGCGCTCCAATCATAGTCGCAGTCGTTGCCGCCGAACTCGAACAATACAAAGTCGGAGTTCCTTATCTTCTCCTTGTACCGCTCGACAAGTTTTGTCCCTTGTGACACTATTCCGCCGAATCGTGCAAAATTATCCACTTCAATATTTAGACTCCTGCGGCAGCGCTCTGCAAAGCCCATTTCGCTTATCCTGTATTTCAATCCTCTCCCGGTGCTGTTGTCTCTGTCGGCTACAATCCCTTTCATTACCGAATCACCGAATGCACATACGTTGTTCAACTTTATTTCCATCTCTTTTTCATCTGTTTTCAAATCAACGGCGGCAAAGATATTATGTCTGCAACAAAATGAACAAATATTGGGCTTTGCGGCTGCCATTCTTGGCCGAAAGGGCTGTTTTGGGGTGAAATCCCGTCAATAGGTGGCGAAATTAGACGGGCTTTTGAGCATTTTGCACTATCTTCGCACCGTGAAATTCCAAAACAGAGATGATATACCCTCAGAATTTTGAATCGAGAATAGAATTTGATGCTATACGCCGCATGCTCAAGGAACAGTGCCTCTGCCAGTTGGGTCGGGAGCGTGTCGATGACATGCAGTTCATGACGGACTTTACTGCTGTTGATACACGCCTCAACGAGGTGGTGGAGTTCGTGCGTATAATGCAGGTTGAGGACGGTTTCCCCAGTGACTTCTACTTTGATGTGCGCGAGCCCCTGCAGCGCATACGCATTGAGGGTATGTATATGGGTGCAGAGGAACTTTTTGCCCTGCGCCGTTCGCTTGATACCATAGGCCGTATCCTCTCGTTGCTGCGCAAGCAGGGCGGTGACTCGGCCGACGGCGACGACAACCCGCTCTATCCTTCGTTACGCGCCCTTGCCGGTGATGTAGAGGCTTTCCCACGCATAATACGTGACATTGATATAATAATAGACAAGTTCGGCACTGTCAAGGACAGCGCGTCACCCACATTGGCACGCATACGTAGCGAGCTGTCGCGTACCTCGGGCAGCATATCACGCACCCTCAACAGCATACTGCGCCGTGCGCAGGCCGAGGGACTCGTGGAGAAGGATGCATCGCCCACCATGCGCGACGGCCGTCTGGTGATTCCTGTTGCTCCTGCCCTCAAGCGTAAGATGGGCGGCATCGTGCACGACGAGTCGGCAACCGGCAAGACAGTCTTCATTGAGCCGGCCGAGGTTGTCGAGGCCAACAACCGCATACGCGAGCTTGAGGCCGAGGAAAAACGCGAGATAATAGCCATTCTGTCGGCATTCTCGGCCGAGCTGCGTCCGCAGGTGCCGGCCCTGTTGCAGGCATACGATTTCCTCGGTGAAATGGACTTTATCCGTGCAAAGGCAGAGCTTGCTGTGTGTATCAATGCCCTGAAGCCTTCGCTCGTCGACCGCCCGATGATTGACTGGGGAGCAGCCTGTCATCCGTTGCTTGAACTGTCGCTGCGCAAGCATGGCCGCAAGATGTCGCCGCTCGATATTGAGCTCGACGGCGAACGCCGCATCCTGCTTATCTCCGGCCCCAATGCCGGTGGAAAATCGGTATGCCTCAAGACCGCCGGCCTGTTGCAGTATATGTTGCAGTGCGGTCTTCTCATCCCTGTGCACGAACGTAGCCGTGCAGGCCTTTTCAAGAGCCTATTCATAGATATCGGTGACCAGCAGAGCATCGAGGACGACCTCAGTACTTATTCGAGCCACCTGCTCAATATGAAGCATACCCTGCGCAACTGCGACAAGAAGTCGCTTATCCTCATTGATGAGTTCGGTGGCGGAACGGAACCGCTCATCGGTGCCGCCATTGCCGAGGCATTGCTCAAACGCTTCAACGAGCGCGGTGCATACGGCATCATCACCACGCACTACCAGAACCTCAAGCATTTTGCCGACTCGACACCCGGCATCGTCAACGGAGCGATGCTCTATGACCGTGCCGAGATGCGCCCCCTCTTCCAGCTCCAGATAGGCAACCCCGGCTCATCGTTCGCCGTGGAGATTGCACGCAAGATTGGCCTCCCCGAGGAGGTCATTGCCGATGCCTCGCAGATAGTGGGCAGCGACTACATACAGTCCGACAAGTACTTGCAGGATATCGTGCGCGACAAGCGTTATTGGGAGAGTAAGCGCAAGAACGTGCATCAGAAAGAGAAGGAGCTCGATGATATGCTCGGTAAGGTACAGGAGCAAGGCGACGAACTCAAGAAGAGCCGCAAGCAGATACTCAAGGATGCCCGTGACGAGGCTGAGCGTCTGTTGCGCGAGGCCAACGCAAAGATAGAGAACACCATACGCACCATCGTCGAGGCAAAGGCCGAGAAGGAGCGCACACGTCAGGCACGTCAGGAGCTCAGCGACTTCAGCAAACAGCTCGAGGAACTCGCCAAGCAGAAACTGCAGATGCAGACCGACCGTGAGATGGCAAAGATACTCGCACGCCAGGAGCGCAAGAAGAACGGTGAAAAGAAGAAGAACCGCACCGTGCATACAGCTGACTCTGATGCTCCGGCAGCCCCCAAGCTCCCGCAACTCGAGCCCGGCATGTTCGTGCGCATAGCAGGCCAGCAGGCCGTGGGCGAGATCATGTCCATTGGCAAGGCCGGGGCAGTAGTGCGCTTCGGTGCCATCAAGTCTACCGTGGCTTTGGAGAGACTGCAACCCACCGAAGCACCCAAGGCCGAGGTACGCAAGGTCTCTTTTCTCACAAGCGAGACACAGGACCAGCTGCACCAGAAACGCCTCAACTTCAAGTCCGATATCGACCTGCGCGGTATGCGCGGTGAGGAGGCTGTACAGGCCGTGGGCTACTTCATTGACGATGCCGTGGTGTGCAACGTACATCAGCTGC
The DNA here is from genome assembly GCA_937900095.1 of uncultured Bacteroidales bacterium. Taxonomy (GTDB): domain Bacteria; phylum Bacteroidota; class Bacteroidia; order Bacteroidales; family Bacteroidaceae; genus HGM04593. Next base: position 18,004 of record CALCEC010000035.1, read on the forward strand.
GCATACTGCACGGCACGGGCAACGGCATATTGCGCACCCTCATACGCCAATACCTGAGCACCATCCCATTTGTAAAGAACTTCCACGACGAACACGTGCAGTTCGGTGGTGCCGGAATAACGATAGTTGAACTGGAGCGGTAAGGAGTTGCAGTAACGATAGATAAAGATGATTTTAATAAAGTACTTGTTCCCAACTTGCATAGTTCGGTGCAAGTTGGGGCTTTCGTTCTTGCCAAAGTGTAATATTGCTGTACCTTTGAAATATCGGAAACATCTTTACGAATCTTTTCAAGTTCGGCAAAAGTTGTGAATTGCTTTCAAAATTGTATCTTTGAAATATCGGAAACATCACGCGTTCAGCATATAGAAGTCGAGCTCCGTTGTGAATTGCTTTCAAAATTGTATCTTTGAAATATCGGAAACAACGAGGTAATACTACATCTCCCTCGGTTAATGGTTGTGATTTGCTTTCAATTTAGTATCTTTGAAATATCGGAAACAACAAAGTGCTAATTGCATTCAAAGGGGTGATGTTGTGATTTGCTTTCAATTTAGTATCTTTGAAATATCGGAAACAACCACTGATAAATTCTATAGAGTGACCACTAAGTTGTGATTTGCTTTCAATTTAGTATCTTTGCGATAACCGCGAAGATATAGTGCACTCGCTGTGAAAAATATTGAAGTGAACTTCATGTTTCTCGCTCGTTTCTTCGTATCTTTGAAATATCGGAAACAACAGGAGTACAATGCTACCCTTCCTATACCTAGTTGTGATTTGCTTTCAATTTAGTATCTTTGAAATATCGGAAACAACACGGGGTGGTGCAGAATCTGCACACAAATAGTTGTGATTTGCTTTCAATTTAGTATCTTTGAAATATCGGAAACAACGTGGGGTGCAATCGCGGTTGCTGACAGGTAGTTGTGATTTGCTTTCAATTTAGTATCTTTGAAATATCGGAAACAACTGCGACGCATAATCTTGCTCTTGATGCGCTGTTGTGATTTGCTTTCAATTTAGTATCTTTGAAATATCGGAAACAACTTCTGCGGCTACTGCGACTGGGAAGACAAGTTGTGATTTGCTTTCAATTTAGTATCTTTGAAACATCGGAAACAACTAACATTCTTATAAATACAAACATACATCCGTTGTGATTTGCTTTCAATTTAGTATCTTTGAAATATCGGAAACAACTCAATATGTATAAATTGTTGTGTTGCAACGTTTTATCGAGTGATTTAGAAATGAAAAAGTTTTCCGATAGAAAAATCCAGTCTTTTGCAAGGCTGGATTTTTGAGTTTTAAAAGAGCTCAAGTTGTTGACCAGGAGTATTGACTTCTACATTTTTCTTGCCGTAAAAGAGTTCAATGTTAGAGAACTGCTTGTCCGTAATACACATTATACCAACCTTCCCATATTCGGGAAGCATTGATTTTACTCTTTTGATATGGACCGCAGCATTTTCACTGCTGGCACAATGGCGGACATATATTGAAAACTGAAACATTGTAAATCCATCACGTTGTAAGTTCTTTCTGAACTCGGCATAAGCTTTCCTGTCTTTTTTTGTTTCAGTCGGTAAATCGAAAAAGACAAGTACCCACATAATACGGTATTCACTAAAACGGTTCATCCTATTTCGGGGTAGGCTATTTTTCTTAATTCTCCACTAAAGCATTTATATAATGAGGCTGTTGTTTGTCCTACAGCAATCATTAAGGGACTTCGCTTTCCTGCAATAACTACATCTAATGTTGGAATAGTAAGTAGTTGAGATTTTATGTCCTTATCTAAAATTTCGTAATTGCCACAGCCTGTTACTATATGATACACCAATTCATCAACATAAGGTCGATACGGTTCCATAATATCGTCGGCAAGACAATAGGCATTGTAGCGGTTATGGTGGTGAATACCCAATGTTGGTAAGAGGCCGCTTGCGACTAAACTTCTTGCTACAACAGCGCGCAGAATGGCATAGCCGTAATTCAACAAATTATTTGGTGGAATACTATCGCGGTCTCTTGTAAAACCTTCGATAGGAAACAGATTCTTCCAATAATATGCCGCGGCACGAGCTTCTTGGTTCTCGGAATCTCCACTTTTAACATCTGTAGCCCATTTGTTCATGCAGCGAACCTCTTTTCCTGTGCATTTGTTTAAGATTGCTGCCTGATTCTCTATCTTTGTTTTTATTGTCTGTTGCCAAAGCTGTTTCTTTAAAGGCAAGGATGCTTCTATTTGATGCCGAAACCTTTCACTTTGGGTTGTATTTCCACTTAAAGGTAGTATTAAGCCTGTTGGCATGCTTTTGTTGTCGCAGGTGATGACGGCACAGTTGTTCTCAAGCAAGGCTTCTAATAAACCAGAAGTAATTGTTATCTGTTTATTGTCTAATACAATTACTCCAATATCTTCAATTGGTTTTGTAACCTCTGCGCTTTGCTTGAAATGGTCCGGCAATGTGTCGTTCTTTACAACCTCCGGCAATTTAATGACTAATTGTGCGTTGTGCAATGATAAATATGCCGGATTGCTAAAATACAATGTTTTCTTTATCATAAGCAATAGTCTTGATTGTATGTTATTTCTTATTCAGCCTTTTTTGCTCTTTCTCGAAGTTTTCGATAAAATGTAGCTCGACCGGTGACAAACTCTCGAGTGTTCGCTCCTTGAATTTATCGTACTCTGTATTTGCTTTTAGTTTTGCAACTTCAGCAGAAATGGTTCCTGCGTGTGTCAAAAGTTCTTTGCCCGATAATTTGAGGAAATCGTCCAACTTCTGAATCCAATCCTTCATGTACATTGGTGTGTGGCTCTTTGCCTGCAGCTCTGCAAAGTCCAAATAAAGGTTCACAATGCGGTTTAGGATGTCCAACTCTTCTGCCGTTAGATAATTTTTCGCAAATTCGGCATCATTTTTTCTTGGGAGTTGCCCTGTCCAAGTAGTGAGCCCCATAAAATCTTTGTTTGCATCGGCTCTGTTGTAAATGATTTCAGCTGCTGTGTGCCCGTGAACGGAGTAGTGCATTTTATTCTGTACTGTAGCAAAGAATTTTTTTGTTGTTTCTGTTCGTGGGTCGTAATCGATGCTGAGAGCGTATATCTCAAGGACTTTCCTATAGAAAATTTTCTCGGATGAGCGGATATCGCGTATGCGTGAAAGGAGCTCGTCGAAATAATTGCCGTTGCCTGCATTTTTCAGCAGTTCATCGTTTAGAACAAATCCTTTTATCAGATATTCTTTCAGCACTTGTGTCGCCCAAATGCGGAATTGCACTCCGCGGTGGGACTTTACACGATATCCAACGCTAATTATCATATCAAGGTTGTAATATGCTAATTCACGTTCTACATTTCTGTTTCCTTCTCGTCCAACTGTTGCGAAAAATGCAACAGTTGGACTTTCTTTCAATTCTCCATCTTCAAAGATGTTCTTTATGTGTCTTGAAATGGTCGATTTGTTGCGTTGAAATAATTCTGCCATTTGGTCTATGGTCAACCAAACAGTGTCATTTGCAAGAGTTACTTCAATTTTGTTTTCTCCGTCTTGAGTCTGATAGAGAATGATTTGTCCTTTATCTTGCTGTGTCATATCAGTAACCTGTTTTTATGATATTTCCAAGTCTGTCGATTTTGACAGGAATACATACTTCTTTAATCATTTCACCGGTTATAGCACGTTCCATTTTGTTTTGAGAAGAAAATTCAACTTTGTCTATGATTGAACTTGCCACATTATGCTTTATGAAAAAACACTGATAACCACCTGATGAAACCATTTTATATAATCTGTCTGCATTCAATTGGTAGTGATTGTTCTCTATTTCTTCTTTAGTCGGTACATATACCAAATCATTGGGGGATAATACAAATTTAGGCTCGTTGCCATTGTCGTCTGCCGGTACTGGTTGCAGTCCTAGTTTTAACCTTTCTATAACAATGTTCAAAGGTATTGTATCGTATTTTCTTTCTTTAATGACTTCGCCAGTGTTCTTGTCTAGTTTTTCTACATCGTATATCGCAAAATAGAGGTTTGTACCTTTGGCTGCCTCCACATATTTAGAAAATTTGTTTCCTTTTTTGCCAATAGCAAATTTATCGGCTTTTTCATATACACGTACTTTAAAGATTGGTTGATGGAATTTACCATTGTTTAGCACAACGATGTTTTTGTTCATTTCGTCAATGCCATCGGGCGAGAATGCCAAATCGGGATTGTTCCCTTTTTGCTCTAAATGCTTCATTAGTATTTTTTGAACACCAGAGTCCGTTATCTTTTCTTCAATTATGTCTTTTGTCTTTTTATTTTTTTCATCGATTTTATTTTCCTTTAATATAGATTTGAAAATTTCTACTAAAGGTTTTCTTGTAGCAAAGAACCTATCTTTAGTCTCTTTTGTGAAATAATAGACTTTTATTTTGGCTGGGTTAATGTCATGCCATACGTCTTTGTTGTCATCAATGTATTTCTTTATTTTTTTTACATCGTATCCTTGATTGAGTAATTCTTGCAGTTTAAGTTTGAAATCTTTTACTACTATTCTTGAAGGATTCTTTATAGCTTCATTCAAAGAGACCTCTTTTATTTTTCGCAAGTTTACTTCGCCAAAAACGGTGTCTTTATGCATAGGCTTGCGTATAGCCCAGTTGCAACCGCTTTGTTTGGTCGGTACCTTTTTCCCATTCTCAATGCGTGTATATGTGTTGGTCGCTTTGTTTATAATGCGCAAATTTTGTTTAAAACTGACAATGATATTATTTATGGTCTGATATACATCTTGTGTGAATGTGTCCCAAGGTTTCTTTATTGTCCATTTGTAGTTGCCATTCTCTTCTTTTATCTTGTCGCATAGCAGAGTCTGCAAATCGTGACGAGATATTCTTGATTTTACACTTGCTGCTTCGTTGTTCAGGTAGTTGACTATGTTTCTGTTGGCACATGCAATGACAATGGCGTCCATTGCGTGGTGGCGGTGGTCAATACGTTTTTTGTTGAAGCCTTTTTGTAACTCCAGCGGCAGCGATGGTATTTCGTGCCCGTTTGCATTCATGGTCGTAAATTGTGCTGTGTCCTGTATTATATTCAAACGTATGAAGCGAGGTAATATGATCCTGTTCCAAACATCATTTATGCCCCAGTCTCTTTTTAGTCTGTCGGTAACGCCACCGGTGCAGGTTATTACATTCTTGGAAATAGCCTCTTCTTCGCCTTCTTCTCTTACAATGTTTGATAATAGGCCTTTTACAACCTTGCTTATGTATCGGCTGTCATTCAGTTGTCGGGAAATGAAATCTTCGGGTATTGTGTCCATCATAAGCTTGCGCATCTTTACCCTGTTCTGGCTGTAATTGTCTTTTATAAATTGCTCATATTCGCCAACAGTGAATACCTTAACAACCTTGCCGTTTGACAACTCAATTTTTCTACCATTTTCCTCTTTAATGAATTCAAGTCCTAATCGCCTGTCTTTTAATTTGTTAATTTCGGATTCACAAATGACCTTATTCGATAGTGAATCGTCGAAATAACGCGACTGTGGAATTATATGCTCTATTTCATATGCAGGCGTGAACAATTTAGCCAATGGTATCGGCTGTCCGGTATATGGGGAACGATATTTCTGTTCCAACCATAGCTTGTATCTTAAGACTTCGCTTCTAGTAGGTTGTTTTTTTGTGTCGCTCTCCTTGAACTTTTTTAGAATTGTTTCAATATCTTCTGGGAGGTTGTTTGTTGAGTTCAGGACTCCATCCTCATATATGCGGAGTATTTCTTGTTGGCTTGGAGAGTAGGGGCGCACATTATCAATCTCAAATTCCGGGTTTGCAAATTCCATCAATAATGTCTTGATGCGCAGGTTGGCATTCTCGTTCTCTAAGATCTGTTGCGTCATCTTTTTGCGCTTGTCCGCAGGGTTTTTCATCTCGCGCCCAAGCTCAATATGTATTTCGTCAATATTACCGTACTTTTTCCAAATATCCCGTACGGTGCGAAGGGTCTCTGTTATGACTTGTTCTACAATAGGGTTGCGCAAGGAGTGTTGTTTGAATGAGTCCAAAAACCTTTGCAAGTCTTCAGGAGTATGCCATTTTGTAACATCCTTAGCTTCGGAATGGCGGTTGTATACAATGTAGCAGGCAAGCCAAAGCGGTAGTGCCTTGAAATCCGATATGTTTGTAAGGTTAAATGCCTTTTCCCTAACGCGGTTCTTTATATTCTCATCATATTCTCCGGTTATAATCCTGTCAATTCTTTCAAGCGTCTTCTTGTCTATGTTTGTCTGTGACCAATACTTGCCCATTCTCATTATTGGTAGCAACTTCTTGATTGCTTTTGCAGAATATGCGCCATATTCTTTCTTGAATGGAGGAAATATCTGGAATGTAGCGGTGAAAGAATCCTCCAAACCGTATGTGTCTGCAAATTTCTGCAATGCTTTTGTCAGTTCCTGTTTATCTTCTACAGAGTACAAGATGTGCCATAATCTTTCTTCTATTTCCGGTGTCAGGAATTCTGGCTCTACATTGGCCTTGGATAAGTATGATAGTATTTGTGCACGTGTTTCGTTGCAGGGGTAGTCTTTATCTTCTACATAGTTCCAACGATAGCTATCAATGTTCTTCTTTAAACCAAATGCGGGGTATTTCAAGAACGCTTTTTGATTGATAACTGATTTTTTATTCAACCAATCGAACAATGCTACATAATCATCTTCATTACTCAAAAATTCCTTTGTAATATCCTCGTCATTACCCATTCCTTTCTTGTATATGCGTAAATTGCAGATGAATTGCCAAAGCCTGAACTCTTGATACAGAGGGTGGGATTTCGCAAGACATTTTATGCCGTAGCTCTTTTTCTCCCCTGTTTCCTTGTCAAAAACGGTATATTCTTCGTATGGACAATTGGCTATCAACGATTTTTTCGTTTTTAAAGGACGCTGATAGAATATAATGTCTTCAACAAACAAGTATGTGAAATTTCTGTTTGCAATGTTCTGCCTGTAGGCTTCATTGCTCGGATACAGTTCTTCTATACAGTGATTGTATAATTCCCTGTCTTGTAGCTCGGTGTGGAACTCGGTTTGTTTTTCAATAATTTGGATTAATTCATTTTTGTAGAATTTCCTTTCTATTGTACGTACCAATTTGCCCCGTACTTTTTGATTCGGGTTCTGGAGAAGCGTGTCGTAAATATATGTACCGACCGTCTTGCCGGAATGTTCGATGTCTGATTGCGTCCTTTCCTTGATTAGTGTCCAGTCATTCTCACCAGGAGAACGAAATGAACGTTTAACGTTACCCTCTTTGTCCATTTTGGGCGAACCGTCATCATTCAAATCTGTTGTGACAATAAATTCTTTGGTTTTGCCTTCCCAATCTAAAGGAATGCTACTTGTGCGGCGGTATATCCATCCATTTTCAAGACGTACATTGTACCAAGTGTCTTTGCCTCTCTTTTCGCCGGAGTCTTCTACGGACAGGACTTTTAATGCTACATATTCAATCGATTTATTCTTGTCTGTCTCGCTCTCTTCTCCTCTTAATTGATAATATCCACGTTTTTGGTTGAAATTCAATAATACCCAAGCCAGCTCCTCTTTTGATATCTTTTGAGTCAGAGCTTTCTTGCGTAAATAATAAATAGTCCAATCGTATGGTATTTTCTTGTCTCTAAAGTCTGGATGTAGCGATTTAAAGTCTTGCAACATCTCATTGAAAGAACTCTGGAACAGGAAATGATAATTGCCTATACTATCCTTTTCCCAAGCTAATTTAGGCTCTTCCCCTTCTTTTATTTTCCCGTAACGTGTTAGTGCCTGTGAATAGTGAACTGGCAGGAAACCGATTACATCAAGAACCCTGTGTAAACGCTCTCTTCGTTGTATGCCTCGTTCTGTCAGATGCCTGACACCTCTTAGACGTGTTCTTTCGGCAGTCTGTGAAATTGTATTGCCACGGTCGAAATCACCGAGGATAGCTGCGTCCATTGGGATAATGCGGCTGCCGGCAGCCTCTATTTTATTCAAATTAAAATTATCATCATTCTTTTCTGCCAATAATACAGCCCAGCCAATGCTGTTGGTTCCTAAGTCCAAACCTAAAATCCTTTTCATCGTGATTTGTTTTTGTTATATCACAAAAATAACCAATGATTATAGTAATTCCAAATAAATGTATTATATTTGCTGAACTAAATGAAGCAAATCACAATAAGGATTATTCCGTTGTGAAAACATTCAAGGCGGGGCTGATAGCCTCGCCTTTTCTTTGTCTTTGATTTAATGTTTCCGATGATACTGTCGGCATAAGTGTACCGTTCAGACCTTGAAATAGTCATTCAATTGAATGGTGTGATAACACAATTTTAAGCCCTCCCACATGAAGGAGGGTTGGGTTGGGCTTTTCATTTCATCTTCTTCATAATCACATCCACCGAGAACTCTCCGGGGCCGCTGAAGAACATCAGCACAAAGATTGTGAGATAGGTGATTGCAGGCTCCATCTTGCTGAACGGGTCGCCTGCGTGTATAAAGAGCAGGGCCACACACATTGTAAATATCATCGGGATAAGACTCAAACGGAACAGGGCTCCCAGAATAAAACCGAAAGTACAAAGGATTTCGGCGAAGATTGCCAACCAGAATGACAGTGTGGCACCTAACCCGATGGGGTCGGGGAATGTTTCGGTGGCATTGTTGAACATAATCCATTTTGCAATGCCGTGGCTCATGAACATGAAGCCGAAGATAATGCGTACTATGAGCAGGAACAGCGATTGTGCGATGGTGGTCTCCGGCTCGTTGAAAAGATAGTAGTGGGTTTTCTTCTTAGACATGATATGCGGTATTTCTTTTCATAAGAAACACCGCATATCATCTGTTTGTTCATGCCAGCCTCTATTGCAGCTCGAAACGCACGTTCACGTTGAAGTTGTATGTAATCTTGCCTATGCTTATTACCGGGGCTACTACCATTGATGCTCCATCGGCAACTGCATCCTCCATTACCATATTTGCGCGTGACTTGTACATGCGTGGCTGTACCTCGCCGCCGTTCATCCATGAATTGATGCTTATGGCCTTGCCCACCTGTTGGCCTATTGCTCCTGCAAGTGTCTCGGCCTCGGCTTTTGCCTGCTGCATGGCTTCAATGGCCATCTCTTTCTTCAGTTCCTTCTCTTTTGTGAACTTCATCTTTGCAAGCTCGATGTTTGATATCTGTCTCTCTTCGAGCGAAAGGATTACCTGCTGCATGATTGTTGCGTCATAGAGCTTTAGCATATATGTGGCCTGGGTCTTTGGCTTTATCTTCTTTGAGAAAGCCTTGTAACTTACCTCGCTGCCCATGTAGTTGAGTGTCAGGCACTCGGGAATGTCAATCCTGTTTGCCTTGAGTGCTCCAATCATCGCCTCCTGCATCTCTTCAAGGCTCTTCTTGCCTTTATAGTCGTTCTCGCTGATGACAATCTTCAGGTATAGCTCGTCAGGGGTTACTTCGCGCTGTACTGTAGTATTCATGTCAATGTAGGGCTGTGTAGTGTTCTGTGCATTTGTATTGCCGGCTGTCGTAAGCGACAATGCAGTGACGATGAACGCCAGGATGAAAAATCTGCTTCTCATAATCGTATCTTTTAAAATTATAGTTGGAATGTAATGCGCAAATTTGTGCAATACATCCCGACTGTGCAAGAATATTAGTATTAGTTAACTGATTTATATGTTTTTTGTACCTCTCTTGCGGAATTCAAGTGGCGGAACGCCGGTTTTCTTCTTGAAAAAGGTTGAGAACTGTCCCAGAGACTCGAAATGCAGCCTTGATGAAATCTCTGCGATGCTAAGGTTGGTCGAGTACAGAAGTTCCTTTGCTTTGGCAAGCTTCAGCTCCTGACGGTATTGTCCGGGGGATATTCCGCACTGTCTCTTGAACTCGCGACGGAAAAGCGAGTAGCTTATGTCCAGTGAGGTTGCTATCTTTTCAAGGTCCTTGCTGCACGACAGGTCCTCTTTCATTATCACTTTTGCCTGGTTTATTATACGCATTATGTAGCTGTCGGAAGATGCGTGGTTGATGTTCTCGTAATATACACGGCCTATAAGTGATATCGTGAGGCTTGCCACCATCTGCTGATAGTCTTTCTTCTCGTCCGAGATAATGTTGAATACCTCATGGTAGGTGCTTATTATATGTTCGTCCAAGCCTATTCGGAACACGCAGTTTTTAAATGTGAAGAATCCGGCCTTTATCTTCTCGTCCATAAATGTGCCGTTGAATCCAATCCAGTGGTCATCCCACCCGGTAGCAGGATCCGGGGCAAATGTGTGCCACTCTCCTGGGAAAAGCATGAACATCATTCCAGCCTCAATCCTGGTCCTTGAGCATGATGCGCTCTCAAAATATCCGGTTCCTCTTGTTATGTAAACCAACTGGTATTCGTTGAGCACACGACGCTTGTTCTCGGGGAAGTTATAGCCGTCCGGGTGCGAAGAGAGGGGGTAACCCTCGCCAGGGTAAACATGTTGGAATCCAGCAGTCGTGACTGCCAGCCCCCATGAGTTGTCACGTGGGGTTATCTGCAGATATTTGAAATTCTCTTCTTTGTTTCTTGTTGTAATGCTCTCTTCTCTCATGTTGTTTGTGCGTACTTGCTTCGTGTTGCAATGGTGTAAATAAAAGCGTGGGTTACATTCGTGGCTTTACCCGATGTAAAGATAAGGAAAATATTTAACAAAATGATTGGCAGAATCGGTAAAAATGTATCATAAAGTGTAAATTTTTCTCTAAAGGGTCGTTTAAACAAAATTGCTATACCGATGTTTATATCACTGTGTAATTCCAAAACCAACGATTATGGAGAGATTTTTAAAAAGGACATTGGTGTCGGCGGCAGTGCTGTCGGCAGCTGTGGTGGCTAATGCGCAGCAGTGGGTGGAGATAACGGATGATGCTACACCTATAATCTGTATCAGTGAGACTGTCAACGAGGCTCCCGATGTGGTGGAGATATTCCAGAACACGCAGAGCGGTTATCATCATGACCCTCGTGCACCGCGATTTGTACTTGTTGACCAGGAGGGTAAGTGGGGCTTGGGTATCGGCGGATATCTGCAGACAAAAATCGAGTATGACTTTGACAAGGCTGTGAGTAACGTGGATTTCCTTCCGTCGGCTATCCAACGTAACGATGCACCTTCCAGCCAGTACCGAATGGATATGAGCAACTCCACGCTTTTCCTTAAGCTGGTGGGTTCGAGCAGGCTGTTGGGCGACTTTGTTGTCTACACCTCTGCCGACTGGCGTGGACAGGGCTTCGGCTTCCAGTTGCAGAATGCCTACATGAGTACAAAATATTTTACATTGGGCTACACAATAGGCTCTTTTATGGATATTGCGGCCATTCCCACTACAATTGACTATGGTGGTCCTTGCGGTATGACGTTCTACCGCTCGACACAGTTGGTGTTCAGGTATGGCTTTGATTTCGGTCTCTCGATGGGTATCGGTGTCGAGGCACCTAATGTGAATGCTACAGGCAATGAGTATCTCGATGTCGGTGCACAACGTTGTCCCAACGTGCCGCTTTTCGTACAGTACAACTGGCGTAATCAGCCGGGTAATCACATTCGCTTGGGTGCCATCATGCGCGATATCTCTTATACCGATAAGGTCGCAGGTGAAGATACCGACAAGGTCGGTTGGGGTGTGCAGGCAAGTATGCTTGCAACAATAGGTAAACTTCAGCTAAAAGGACAGTTCACAGTGGGTGAGGGTATAGGTTCTTTGGTGAACAATGTGTCGAACATCGGTGTGGATGTGGTACCTAATCCCAAAGTTCCCGGCAAGGCAATGATGCTCAGTTGTGAAGCATGGTATGCAGGTTTGCAGTATAATTTCAGCTCCAAGTGGTTTGCGTCGGCTGCATTCAGCCAGACAGCTCTCCATTCGCGTAATGGTTATGGCGAGGCTCATCCCGATGGCTACCGTAAAGGTCAGTATGCTGTTGCCAACGTATTCTATAATGTGACTGACAACCTGCAGCTGGGTCTTGAGTATCTGCACGGATGGCGCATAGACTTTGACAAGAAGACATTCAATGCTAATCGCGTGAACCTGTCGGCAAGGTATGACTTCTGAGATAATACAATGACAGAGAGCGACTTCAGTCGCTCTCTGTCATTGTATTGTGTAATGTGTTTTTATTAAATCCTGTTGTGCCTGTCGGGGATAATGACCTTGGGCTTGAATGTTGCAGCTTCTTCGGGGCTCATGTCGGCGTATGCCATGATTATTGCAATGTCACCGGGCTGGAACTTGTGGGCAGCTGCGCCGTTAAGGCATATGACTCCCGAATTGCGCTCTCCCTTGATGATGTATGTGACAATGCGTTCTCCGTTGCTGTTGTTTACAACGTGTACCTGTTCACCTTCAAGCATTCCTGTAGCTTCCATCAAAGCCTCGTCAATGGTTATGCTTCCCATATAATGAAGGTTGGCCTCGGTTACTGTTGCGCAGTGTATCTTCGCTTTCAACATCTTCAATAACATATCTTATTCCCCTCCTTTATATTTAATGTTGTCAATTAGGCGTATTTTCCCGCAGAACAGTGCAATGCACCCCATAACGTAGTCGCTGTCGCTCCACTCGTTTATCTCCTGTAATGTGTTGCCGTCTACTATCTGGTAGTATTCGAGCTCAAGGCCTGGGGTGCTGTTTATCTTCTCCTCGACGAATGTCTTTGTTGCCGCGAGGCTGTTTCCGGCTGCGTAGTCGAGGCTGTCGAATAGTGCGCGTGATATCGTAAGTGCACGCTGGCGCTCGTCCGCCGTGAGCAATGTGTTGCGGCTACTCATGGCAAGACCGTCGGCTTCACGTACTATGGGGCATCCTACAATCTCCAATTTCAGGTCGAGTTGTCGTACCATTTCCCGTATGATGGCGAGCTGTTGGAAATCCTTTTCGCCGAAGTATGCCTTGTCGGGCTCTACGGCATAGAAAAGTTTGCTGACTATTTGTGCAACACCGTTGAAGTGGCCAGGGCGGCATGCGCCTTCCATCACGGTATCTATGGGTGCGAATGAGAACTGGCGGGTATCCTCTGTGGGGTACATCTCCTCTACCGATGGTGCAAAGGTGATGTCCGCTCCAATCTTCTCAAGCAGTGCGCAGTCGGCATCCAATGTGCGTGGGTAGTTCTTGAGGTCGTTCTTGTCATTGAATTGCGTGGGATTCACGAAAACGCTTACAACAACAACGTCGTTCTCCTTTACCGCACGCTCAACAAGCGATGCGTGACCCTGGTGAAGCGCCCCCATTGTCGGCACGAGTCCCACGGTCTTTCCTGCTGCCCGGCACTCGTCGAGCAGGCTCTTCAAGTCTTTTATAGTGCTAATCAGTTTCATCCTGTCAATATTTTAACAAAAGCCTCAAATAGGGGCTTTTCGTTTTGCGAGTGCAAAGTAACAAACAATTGCTCACAAAAAGAAATAAATAAATTAAAAATATTTCCGGAAAGCCCGGTGTGGGGATTATCTTTGCGCTTTGAGGAGTGGTTCCTTTTTGGATGTTAATATCTGTAAATCAACGCGATTTTGACATAAAAACACTTAAAAAACGTATAAGATTTGCCATGTTGCCAAAATTTTAGTAACTTTGCGATGCGCGGACTTTATCCGTGGTTGATTGAAAAGATGAAAGCGAACAAGATTTTATTTATTACACAGGAAATTACACCATTTGTATCTGAATCGGTAATGGCGAACGTCGGGCGTTCACTGCCTCAAGCGACACAGGACCTCGGCAAAGAGATAAGAATATTTACCCCGAAGTGGGGCATCATCAATGAGAGACGCAACCAGTTGCACGAGGTTATACGCCTTTCGGGTATGAACCTCATAATCGATGATACCGACCATCCGTTGATAATCAAGGTCGCATCGTTGCAGGCTGCACGTATGCAGGTATATTTTATTGACAACGATGACTATTTCCACAACCGTGCGATGACCACAGACGAAAATGGAGTGGAGTACGGTGACAATGACGAGCGTACTATTTTCTTTGCACGTGGTGTCCTTGAGACCGTGAAGAAGCTGCGTTGGTGTCCCGAGGTGATCCACTGCCATGGTTGGATTTCGGCTCTTGCTCCCCTTTATGTAAAGAAGGCATACCACGAGGAGCCTTCGTTCCGTGATTCAAAGGTTGTCATTTCTCTGTACGATGATAATTTCAACGAGGCATTGCCCGACAACTTCTTGCAGAAGCTTCTTTTCAAGGAGATACAGCCCGATGTTGTTGACGGAATCTCTACACCTGTTACATACAACGAGCTTGCAAAGCTTGCAATAAAGTACTGCGACGGTGTAATAATCAATGGCGATAATGTGTCACCCGAACTTGTGGCCTATGCAGATTCGCTTGGTAAACCGGTTTTGCCAAAACCTGCAGATGAAGAGTACAACGAGGCTTGTAACAATTTCTACGATAAAGTATTCTCTCTGGAGTAACGGATATCGCGCATCCGGTTCTGAACATTAACCTTTAAACAAGAAAGAGTAATAAAGAACGTATGAAGAGAACATTCTCATGTTTTTTATTGGCTATTGTCGCATTGCTTACTTTTACACAGTGTGATGACAATACCGGTTCTGTCGGTAGTACTCTTGTACCCGACAATGATATGATTACTGCCGAGACAAAGACTTTCTATGCTACCAGCAACACTATAATGGCAAATGACTCTATCCTTGCCAATACCAGTGATGTTTACCTTGGTATGTATACCGATGAGGAGTCCGGAACCGTTTTCAGCTCAAGCTTTGTGACCCAATTCGGCTGTACCGAGGATTTCGAGTTCCCCATGGAGGGTGTTGTGGGTGACACGGCGTCATATACGAAGCTGCGTCTCTATTTTGAGGAGTACTTTGGTGATTCCTTGAATGCCATGCGTTGCGAGGTCTATGAACTTGACAACACATTGCAGGAGGGCGTGCCGTATTATACCAATTTCGACCCGGAGGAGCTGTTTGATGCAGAAAAGGAACCATTGGCGGCAAAGACATTCAATGTGATTGATTTCAATGTACACGATACAATCCGTGATAGTGAAGACTATGCCCGCCACATAGAGATAACTCTCCCCAACAGTATCGGAAACAGGTTCATCAGCAAGTTCTACGAGACTGACTCCAAAGGCAATAATGTAGGCAAGAAATATTTCGCTAACTCCGAGGTGTTCATCAATGAGCTATTCAAGGGAATTTATGTGAAGTGCGTTCAGGGTGACGGTACACTCCTTAAGATATATCGTGCGCGTATAGATGTAGGCTTCAAACGTTACATCAACAGTAGCAGTGGTGAGAAAGATTCAATACAGGCGCTCTCTGCCCCATTCTATTCGGGTAAAGAGGTGTTGCAGACAAACAGGTTCGACAACAATGACCTCCAGCCGTTGGTTGACGAGAAGGAGCATACATACATAAAGACTCCGGCAGGGCTTTTCACCGAGGTGAAACTGCCTATCTGCGAGTTGGTGGAGAGTTGCGATACCATCAATTCTGCCAAGATGGTATTTACACGCTACAATGAAGAGACCGGTTCAATGAACTCTGCTCACAATACATTGCTCATGGTGCGCAAGGCCGATATGTATAAGTTCTTCCTCAAGAACAAGCTCACTGATGGCGAGACCTCATATCTCACTTCGTTCGTGAACAGCAGCAACGAGTATGTCTTCAGTAATATTGCTAACCTGTTCAAGCATTGTTACAAGGAGTACACCGAAGGTGTGCAGAAGAATGGTGATTGGGAGGCGAAGAACCCCGATTGGGATAAGGTGGTGCTTATTCCTGTTACAACAACGGAGGATTCTAACGGAAGTGTAGTGAAGATTCTTCACGATATAAGCATCGGCAGCATGCGTCTGCGTGGCGGTACAGAGTATGAGATTCCTATCGAGGTTGTGACAAGCAAGTTTAAGGAATAAATATCAGATACAACAGCGGGCTGTACATCAAGTGCAGCCCGCTGTTTTTTATATAGCTTGTCAATATGTAAGCAAAGAACAGGCTGTCTTTAATAAGACCTCTTCAGGCGGGGCCTATGGTTCCGAACGAGTGAAACGACGAGGAATATCAAAAACCGCGGAAAATGTCATGCTGGAACGAAGTGAAGCATCTCAAGAACGTGAAATGAGAGATTCCTCACATATGTTCGGAATGACAAGTACGCGAAAACACCGGATTGTCATCCCGACAGAGCGTAGCGATGAATGCCGCAGGTTTAGATAATGCCGACAGCGAGTGGTCGCACGTAGCATGGGTAATGCTCATGTCGTGCGGGTCGCGAAAAGGCGGCATTGTCAAAGGATCCCCAAAACCGCGCACAGAGATTTTTCGCCTTGCTCAGAATGACAAAACAACGTTTTGTTATCGGTGAGTTCATTAGTGTAACAATGAACGAACCAATGCTCTTTTGTTTTGTTATCGGTGAGTTCATTAGTGTAACAATGAACGAACCAATGCTCTTTTGTTTTGTTATCGGTGAGTTCATTAGTGTAACAATGAACGAACCAATGCTCTTTTGTTTTGTTATCGACGAGTTTTGCAGCAACAGGTCAAACGTAGCACTCCCACCCCTCCGCCAGTAAACTGGCACCTCCCCTCAGGCAGAGGAGGAGTTTAGGTTATGCCGTTTGGGTTGCGAAAAGCAAAACGAGTCAATGACAGTGCAAATATAGAATAACATTAATCATTTGTTATCGCTGTGTTCCTTAATAAATATGGAACAGCAGACATCTTTCGGGTCAACTAATATATTTTGTTCTTGTGCAAATGTATGAGTGCTTTCTGAAAAGAAACTGAATTGTCATCCTACCAGCTCAAAGTCGAGCTGCTTGCGGTCGAGGTTGGCGCGTACTATGCGTATGCGCACGGGGTCACCGATGGTGAACTTGCGGTGCGTGCGGCGTCCTATGATGCAGTAGTTGGCATCGTCGAACTCATAGTAGTCGTCCTGCAGGGTGCGCATAGGCACCATGCCCTCGCACTTGTTGTCGTTGATTTCGGCATATAGTCCCCACTCGGTGACACCGCTGATGACCGCGTCGTACTCCTCGCCTATGTGCTCGCTCATGAACTCCACCTGCTTGTACTTGATGCTTGCACGCTCGGCATTGGCTGCAACCTGTTCCTGTGCCGAGCAGTGGTCGCACAGGTCCTCGTACTTCTGTTTGCTCACCGTGCGTGCCTCAAGGGTGAGGTAACGGTGCAGCAGGCGGTGTGCAAGAAGGTCGGGATAGCGGCGTATGGGCGATGTGAAGTGCGAGTAGTAACGGAACGCGAGGCCGTAGTGTCCGATGTTCTCGGTAGAGTAGCGTGCCTTCTGCATTGTACGCAACGATATCTGCTCGATGACATTCTGCTCCTTGGTGCCGTGGATGTCCTTCAACAGGTGGTTGAGTGCCGATGCCGATGTAGAACGGCCTGACGGGCTCTTCATCTTGTAACCCAGCTTGGTGACGAACTTCGAGAGCATGGACAGCTTCTCGGGGTTGGGTTCGTCGTGTATGCGGTATACGAATGTCTTCGGGTTCTTGTTCGTGGCGCTCTTGCAGCCTATCTTCTCGGCGACGGTCCTGTTGGCAAGCAGCATGAACTCCTCGATGAGCTGGTGTGATTCGTTGCTCTCACTGAAGAATACCGACAACGGCTTGCCGTTCTCGTCGAGACGGAACCTTACCTCGGCCTGCTGGAAGTCGATGGCTCCGGCCTGGAAGCGTTTCTCGCGCATCTTCTGCGCAAGGGCGTTGAGCACCTTGATTTCATCGTAATATTCGCCCTGTCCATTCTCGATAATCTCCTGCACCTCCTCGTAGCTGAATCTGCGGTCGCTCTTTATTATGGTGCGTACTATGCGTGACTTCTTTACCTCGGCTTTCTCGTTCATTGTGAATATTGCCGAGTAGGTGAGCTTCTCCTCGTTGGGACGCAGGGAGCAGAGGAAATTACAGAGCCTCTCGGGGAGCATGGGGATTGTGCGGTCGACAAGGTATATCGATGTGGCACGCTTGAATGCCTCCTTGTCAATTATGCTGCCCTCGGTGACGTAATGCGATACGTCGGCGATGTGCACGCCTATTTCCCACAATCCTTCGCCCGACGGACGTATCGACAGTGCATCGTCAAAGTCCTTTGCATCGACGGGGTCGATGGTGAAAGTGGTGACACCGCGAAAGTCCTCGCGCTTGCTTATCTCCTCCTCGGTGATGTCTGTTGGCAGCTTTGCTGCGGCCTGCTCAACGGCCTCAGGGTATTTGTACGGCAGCCCGTACTCGGCAAGAATGGCGTTCATCTCGGCGTCGTTCTCACCGCTCTTGCCAAGGATATCTATTACCTTGCCCACAGGGTTCTTGCTGTCCATAGGCCACTCGAGCAGCTTGACAACGGCCTTGTCACCGTTCTTGCCGCCCTTGAGAAGGTCTTTTGGAATGAATATGTCGTTAGGCATAAGGCGGTTCTCGGTGATGAGGAAAGCATAATGCTTCTCTACGTGCAGTTCGCCCACAAAGGTGTCGTGCACGCGCTTTACGATCTCCACAACCTCGCCCTCAAGAGCACGGCCTCTGCGTCGTGCAAAGAGTGCCACGCGCACAAGGTCATCGGTTAGTGCATGGGCCGAGTTGCGCTCGCTGATGAGCACCGGCTCGCTGCCGTCCTCGGGGTAGAACTCGTTGTAACCGTCCCTGTTGCGTGAGAATGTGCCGAACAGCATCGAGGTGTTGTTGGCAAGGACGTATCTCCTGAACTCGGGTTCCATTATGTAGCCGTCAAAGACCATGTCGTCAAGAATCTGTACACAGAGTGTCCTTGCCGATGTCGATGTCAAACCAAGCTCCTTGAAAATCTCCTTTGGACTGAGTGTCTTGCCCTCATTGCGGTTGAAGAGCGATACGAGCATCTCCACAAGGGAGTTCTTGTTTATACGGCTTTTGCCTTTTCCACCTTTCTTTGCCATATTGGTATAAATTTAAATTGTTGTCTTTAAGTGGATGTAAATGACAAAATCGCGGACATGTCATCCTGACGGTACGGAAGGATCTCAAATATCGTACTCGGTATCCCCAAGAGAATGACATGAAAGTGATGCAGTCGGTCTTTTACACATTGCTAAATTAGTAATAAAACGGCATTTGTCAATTTTTTGGAGCAAAAAGTGTAGTGTGGCAAAGTTTAAAGTATGTGAAAACGGGATGCTTGCGGCAGAACAGCGCCACTTGCATCCGCTTTCTCCCAATTAGGAGGCCTTAATAACCTTTTATTGGTTTTTTTGTGCTATTTTTGCACGGTATTTGCCGAATGTGTTCACAGAAAGTCTTTCCAATGAAAATCCTGGTTACCGGTGCAAGCGGTTTTATAGGCAGTTTTATTGTCGAGGAGGGTCTCAAACAGGGGTTTGAGGTCTGGGCCGGTGTGCGCGGAAGCAGCAGCCGCAAGTTCTTGCCTGATGAGCGCGTGAACTTTGTGCAGCTCGATTTCTCTTCAAAGGCAAGGCTTGTTGAGCAGTTGCAGGCTTTCAAGGCCGGCAACGGCCGATGGGATTACATTGTGCATGCTGCCGGTGTAACGAAATGTCTCGATAAAAAGGAGTTTTTCAAGGTCAACTACGAGGGCACAAAGAACTTCGTGGATGCCCTCATGGCAGCGGGTATGCAACCGCAGAAGTTCATCTACCTCAGTTCGTTGAGTATCTTCGGGCCTTTGCATGAGCAACAGCCTTACACTCCAATAAAAGAGAGTGATACTCCGGCACCCAACACTGAATACGGCAAAAGCAAGCTGCTTGCCGAGAGGTATATAATTGACAGGGCGGCTTTCCCATACATAATACTGCGCCCCACGGGTGTGTACGGTCCGCGCGAACGCGACTACTACCAGATGGCTGTGAGCATAAAGAGGCATGTCGATTTTGCAGTGGGTTACAGGCCGCAGGTCATAACTTTTATCTATGTGAAAGACCTTGTAAAAGCTATATACCTGTCGATAGAAAAGCCTGTCGAGGGGCGTTGTTACTTCGTGAGCGAGCCGCAGGGGTATGACAGCCGTGCCTTCAGCGACCTCATACAGCGCGAGCTGGGCATAAAGAGGGTACTGCACATAAAGGCACCGGTGTGGCTGCTCAAGGTTATCTCGCTCTGTGCCGAGTGGCTCTCCCGTCTCAGCGGAAAGCCCGGCACGCTCAACAGCGACAAATACATGATAATGAAACAGAGAAACTGGCTCTGCGATACAGCGCCCATTGAAGAGGAACTGGGCTTCGAGGCCGATTATACGCTCGAGGCCGGTGTCAAGGAGACAATCAATTGGTATAAAAAAGAGAAATGGCTATAAACTTAATCAAGCGCGAGGAGCCGCAGACACGCTTCCTTGCAGTGGAGAAGCTGAATCTTCTCTACAACCTGTTCACCACACTGCTCATAATCATCTTCTTCAATAGGCTGAACGACCCGCAGGCAATGCTGTCGGGACGTTTCTTCATTGCCTTTGCTACATTTGCAGTGATATATGTATATACAAAGTTCCCCTCGATGGCGACACGGCTGTTGCGTGTGGTGTCGCAGATGGCACTGTTGAGCTATTGGTATCCCGATACCTTTGAGTTCAACCGCATATTCCCGAACCTTGACCATCTGTTCGCGACATTGGAGTCCGACCTCTTCGGCTGTCAGCCTGCGCTGCTCTTTGACCAGGTGTGCAGCGGGCTTTTCTGGCGCGAGGCGTTCAACATGGGCTACTGGCTCTATTATCCGATGATTGCATTGGTGTCGTTCTATTATTTCTTTTGCCGTCCCAAGGAGGCAGAGCGCTGTACATTTGTGATTATGGCCTCTTTCTTCCTCTATTATATTATATATATATTCCTGCCTGTTGCCGGCCCGCAGTTCTATTTCCCTGTGATAGGTGAGGAGATAGCTGCTGCAGGTCCCTACCCCGAGCTTGGCGATTACTTCAACCTGCATCCCGAGATTACCATAGCGCAGGAGGGCAAGGGTGGCCTGTTCACAGAGCTTGTGGGTATGGCACAGGGTGCAGGTGAGCGCCCCACAGCGGCATTCCCCAGTTCGCACATAGGTGTCACTACAATACTTGTGATGTTGGCCTACAGGGCAAAGAAATGGCTCTTTGCGGTGATGTTCCCCGTATACGTGCTGCTTTGCTGTGCAACGGTATACATAAAGGCGCATTATCTTGTGGATGCCATTGCAGGACTTGTGACTGGTGTATTTGTCTATTACCTCACGACGTGGCTGTATAAGAAGTTTGAGGCATAAAAGAATATTGATGCCGGTGCTTTTTCTGAGCACCGGCATTTTTTTTGATTTTTCTTGAAAATGGAATGAAATTTCAGATTCATTTCATAATTGCATATAATCTTTGCAGTGGAAATTGTTTGAAAGATGCGGGTGATGGAGAAAAAACAGCATCTGCGGCAAAGATAAACAATTACAACAGTAAACCAAATGAGATAATAAACGTTTTAAAGAATAACTAAACAACTGACCATTATGAAAAAGATTTTTGTTTTATTAGTGTTAGCTATTTCTTTCAGTGCAGCACATGCATTTGTCGGTAACGATAAGGTGATAAGCAAGAACCAGCTGCCTGCCCAGGCTCAGAGTTTCCTCAACGAGAATTTTGCGAATGCAAAGATTTCATACGCAAAGCTTGAAACCGATTTCCTCGTTAGCTCATACGAGGTTATGCTTGCCGACGGCACGAAACTCGAGTTCTCGAGCAAGGGTAACTGGGAAGAGGTAGACTGCCGTTATGGCGAGGTCCCTGCAGCGATAATTCCTGCTCCCATAAAGAGCTACCTCAATGCCAACTATCCAAATGAAAAGGTACTGAAGATTGAGCGCGACCGCAGAGGTTATGACCTGAAGCTCTCGAACAAACTTGAGCTTAAGTTCAACAACGATTTTGAGATTGTTGATATTGATGACTGATAAAAGACAAAAGAGACAACTATAAGACTATTTCCAACATTGAAACAACTAAAAAGATTATGAAAAAACTATTTCCAATCATTCTATTCTCGCTGTTTGCGTTTGTGGCGTGCAGCGATGACGACGACAACAACGTTCCACTCAACAACGCAGTGACAGAATTCATTGATGCCCGTTACCAGGGAGCGAAAATCCGCAGTTCGGAGTTTGAGAAGAACGGTCTTCTTGAGGTCGAGATTCTCCACGACGGCAAGGTAAAGGATGTTTACTTCAACTCGCAGAGTAACTGGGTATATACAACCTGGGACGTCAGACGTACTGACATTCCGCAGCCGGTATTGAGTGCTGTTACCGAGGCTTATCCCGACTACAGAGTTGATGAGGCTGATTTCGTGGAGCGCGAGACAATAAGCTATTATGCTGTAGAACTTGACAAGGGCAATGTGTCCATTATGGTATACGTGTCTCCCGACGGTGTTATTCTTGACACCGCTACCGGCGAGCCCGGAACAAAGCCGGTTCTCAGCGATGCTGTCCGCTCTTTCATCAGCGAGAACTACCCCAATGCACGCATCGTCAGCTATGAGTACGATGCCAACGGCCTGCTCGATGTTGACATTATGGATGGTGTGACCGGCAAGGATGTATATTTCGACAGCAACGACAACTGGGTGCAGACCGACTGGGATGTGTCTGTAGACCTACTGCCCGATGCAGTGTTCCAGGCCCTTTCCGCGGCCTATCCGCAGTATGTCATTGACAGCGCCGACTTTGTGGAGCGTCCCGGCGGGGTAGAGTTCTACGAGGTAGAGCTTGAGAGAGCCGGCGGTGCCGATGTGGTGGTGAATGTTACAGCCGAAGGTGAGATTTTGAAATAAACTATACTGATTGTTTTTAGCCGGCACTGCTTTTTGGGTGGTGTCGGCTTTGTCATGATAGCGATGTAGTTGTTTTTTAGGCTCGCCAGTAAAGTCTGAGTTCACTGCAAAACTCTGTTTTGTCATTATGACCATACCTTAATGAAAAAAGCAAAAGAGGTCTTGGTTCGCTCCGCTCCAGCATGACAAGTGCTGTAGTTTTTGTCATTGCCTTTAGCCCCTTCGGGCGGCGAACTTCGTTTCTGAGCAGAGCGAAGAATCTCTGTGTGCGGTTTTTATCTCCTCAGTCACCTCGTGGTAGCTCCTCATGAGGAGCACTATTGTTTTGTATTCCGCGCAATGATATCGACTCCATTATTCCAGGACTGTATGACGCAGGTGTCGCTCTTTTTGTAGCTTCTTTTTTATGCTGTTTTGTTCGTTTTTCTGCTTTAAGGGGCGGAAAAACGATTTTTTTTTCTATTTTTGCGTTTTATGCGAAATTAGGATAAATAGATGCGTTAAATGCGAGTAATAGACTACATAAACTCCACTGAGAAGACTGCCTTTTCGTTCGAGGTCCTGCCTCCGCTCAAGGGTACGGGTACCGGCAGGCTGTTCGGTAACATCGATCGTCTTATGGAGTTCAATCCCGGATATATAAACATAACAACCCACCACAGCGAGCCTGTGTACCAGAATCTGGGCAACGGAACGTTCAAACTGAGCAGCATACGCCGCCGTCCGGGCACTGTGGCTGTGGCTACAGCAATACATCACCGCTACAATGTGCCGGTGGTGCCTCATATACTTTGCGACGGCTACACGCTCGATGATACCGAGTATGCGCTCATTGACCTGCAGCTGTCGGGCATCAACGATATTCTTGTGCTGCGCGGCGACAAGTGCAAGGGTGATGCGAATACTGCCCCGGCAAAGAGGGGCAACGTGCATGCCATTGATCTTGTGCGTCAGGTGAACCGTTTCAATGAGGGTTTCTTTGCTGACGGGTCGGCAATGAAAGAGAGGGGTGTGCCGTTCTCGTTCGGCGTGGCGTGCTACCCCGAGAAGCACGAGGAGGCACCGAACATGGAGAGTGACCTTGCCGTGCTCAAGCAGAAGGCTGATGAAGGTGCTGCATATGCGGTGACGCAGATGTTCTTCGACAACCGCAAATATTTCTCTTTTGTGGAGCGTGCGCGCGCAGCGGGAATAACAATTCCCATTATCCCGGGAATAAAGCCGATACACCGTCTGTCGCAGCTTAATGTGCTGCCGAAGACTTTCCGTGTAGACCTTCCTGCGGAGCTTGTTGCCGAGATTGAGCGTTGCAAGGACGATGCGTCGGTTGCTCAGGTGGGGCGCGAGTGGGGCATAAGGCAGTGCCGCGAACTGATGGAGCATGGCGTTCCGAGTATCCACTTTTATACTCTCAACGCGTTCGATAGTGTTTATGAAATAGCAAAGGCGATATACTGATGGGTGTTTTCTTCAAAGATGTGATAGGGCAGAGGGGCGTTATCGAGCAGTTGCGCCGCAGTGTCGACAGCAACCGTCTGGCGCAGGCCTTGCTCATAACCGGTCCGCGCGGCAACGGCAAGCTTGCCATTGCCATTGCTCTTGCCAACTATCTGTTGTGCGGCAAGGGACAGGGCGATGCCTGTGGCGCCTGTCCGGCATGTGTAAAGCTGAAGAAGTTCATCCACAGCGACCTGCACTTTGTCTTTCCTGTTAAGAAAAAGAAGGGTGGCAGCGATAATCCTGTGAGTGACGATTATATCAACGAGTGGCGTGAGATACTCTCGAAGGGGGCTTATTTCAGCTATGACGATTGGCTCGAGAAACTTGATCTTGAGAATCAGCAGCCGATGATATATGAGCGCGAGAGTGCCGAGATATTGCATAAGCTCTCGATGCAGGCGCGCGAGGGCGGCTGGAAGGTGGTTATTATTTGGCTGCCCGAGAAGATGAAAGAGGTGGGCTCCAACAAGCTGTTGAAGATCATAGAGGAGCCCCCCAAGGATACATTGTTCCTGCTTGTGTCGGAGGAACCCGACAAGATTATCGCCACCATACAGAGCCGTACACAACGTGTAGAGGTGCCTCGTATCGCGCAAGAGGATATGGAGAATGCCTTGCAGGCTCGCATGGGTCTCACATTCGAGGATGCCAAGATGATTGCGCAGCAGAGTGCTGGCAACTGGGAGCAGGCCGAGGAGCTGCTGTCGTTGAGTGAGGACAAGGCGCGTTACCTTGAACTCTTCATGCAGCTTATGCGCGTTGCTTACGCACGCGACATACGCGCGATGAAGACATGGAGCGAGCAGGTGGCGGCATTGGGACGCGAGCGTCAGAAGCGCTTGCTCGACTACTGCCAGCGTATGATACGCGAGAATTTCATAATGAACTTCAAGGAGGAGAGCATGGTTTATATGTCGCAGACCGAGCGTAACTTCTCGGTGCGTTTCTCCCCCTTTGTGAACGAACGTAACATATTCGGCATAATGGAGGAGCTATCTGAGGCCCAGAGACATATTGAACAGAATGTAAATGCGAAAATGGTCTTCTTCGACATGTCGTTGAGGATGATTGTTTTGATAAAAAATAGATAAATGGATAAAAGATATAAGGAGAGCAACGGCTGTGCAGGTATCTGCTGCAAGGGATGCGGCAAGATGGATGCTCCGTTGAACACTTTCGACTGGCTTGCTTGTGTGCCCGGCAACGAGGAGTATACGGATATTGTCGAGGTGCAGTTCAAGAACACCCGTAAGGGCTACTACAAGAACAGCAATAACATTCCCTTGCAGAAGGGTGACATTGTTGCTGTTGAGGGCAATCCCGGTCATGACATCGGCAAGGTGACGATGACAGGCCGTCTGGTGCTGTTGCAGCTTAAGAAGACACGTCTCACTCCCGAGAGCGAGTTCAAGCGTGTGTACCGCAAGGCACGCCCGGTGGATATGGAGAAATATGAGGAGGCCAAGGCGCGTGAACATGATACCATGATACGTTCGCGCCAGATTGCCAAGGACCTCAATCTTGAGATGAAAATAGGTGACGTGGAGTATCAGGGAGACGGCCAGAAGGCGATATTCTATTATATCGCCGATAACCGTGTCGACTTCCGCCAGCTCATCAAGGTGCTTGCCGATGTGTTCAAGATAAAGATTGAGATGAAGCAGATAGGTGCACGTCAGGAGGCGGGCCGCATCGGCGGTATCGGTCCCTGTGGCCGCCCACTCTGTTGTGCTGCATTCACCACCAACTTCGTTTCGGTATCAACATCAGCTGCCCGTTTCCAGGATATATCCCTCAATCCGCAGAAGCTTGCAGGACAGTGTGCAAAGCTCAAGTGTTGTCTTAACTATGAGGTGGATGCTTATGTTGAGGCTTCGCGTGCCCTACCTTCACGTGACATCGAGCTTGAGACACAGGACGGCACATACTACTTCTTCAAGTGCGATATCATGCGCGGTGAGATAACATACTCTACCGATAAGCATATCCCTGCGAACCTTGTTACCATAACAGGCCGCCGTGCATTCAGCGTAATAGAGATGAACAAGCGTGGCGAGCGCCCCGAGAGCCTGCTGGCAGGCGGAGCACAGGAGCCCAAGCGCTCGGCCGACCTCCTTGAGCAGGAGAACATAAACCGCTTCGACAATGCTTCACGCGGCGGAAAGAAACGGCGCAAGGGCGGTGGTGGCAATGGCAACAGCCGTCCAGAGCAGAGAAGGAACAATGACCGTAGGGACAGAAAGCGCAAGGATGCTCCAAAAGGCGAGTAAAACGGTTCTATTGCTTGTGACAGCACTGCTCTGCAGTTGCGGAGAGGTGCTGTTCCATGAGTTCCGCAGCGTCGAAGGGCGCAAGTGGAAAAATGGTGATGTATTCAGTTATTGCTATGACGGCTCATTGAGTGCCACGGACAATGCCGGGTATCTTCTTTCCGTTGAGGTCCGTACCGATGCTTCATACAGCTATAAAAATCTTGTTGTACGCGTTGAGACATTTGACGGAGAGTGCGGGGCATTGCTTTCTACCGACACTGTATGTTGCAGTGTCTATGCCGATGACGGTCGTCGCGAGGGCTCTACGGCCGGTGTGCTTTATCAGGTGGGCAGTAACGAGGTTTTCATTGCAAAAGGAATATGTGACACGGTTGTGATGCACCTGTCGCATATTATGGAGCCCGAAGAACTGTGCGGAGTGTCTGATGTGGGCATCAGGCTCTGCTCTTCAGCTCACGGTCAGCATCAATCCTCAGGAATGTAAACAGCAGGATTGAGAATGCAAGGAATGACGAACCTCCGTAGCTGAAGAACGGCAACGGTATTCCGATTACAGGCGTTATTCCTATCACCATTCCGATGTTGATGGCAAAGTGGAAAAAGAATATCGAGGCAAGCGAGTATCCGAATGCACGTCCGAATCTGTCATCTTGCCGTTCGGCAAGCGCCATCAGCCTTAAAATGAATGTCACAAAGACTATCATCACGAATGTGGACCCCATGAACCCCTGTTCCTCACCGATGGTACAGAATATGAAGTCTGTGTCCTGTTCGGGGACATAGTCGAGTTTTGTCTGTGTGCCGTTTAGGAAGCCTTTGCCTGTGAGTCCGCCCGAGCCTATGGCAATCTTCGACTGGTGTACATTGTATCCTGCTCCTGCAAGGTCCTCCTTTAATCCCAGAAGCACCTCGATGCGTACCCTCTGGTGCGGTTTCAGTACATTATGCATGACGTAGCTGCACGAGTGGAAGAATACTACTGCTCCCACAATGTAGAGCGCTATCCAAAGGTTCCTCTCCTCCTTGCCCAGTCTTATGCGTATTAGCAGGTAGAATATGTTGAAAGCGAGCAACAGGTATTGTGTATACATGATGTTGAACTCAATGAGATACACGGCTGTCCAGTAGGAGAGCAGTGTGACTGCTGCATTTACTATGAGCAGTGTGATGAATGTCCGGTCGTGCTTGCACCAGAACTTTACCATTGCTATCGAGAACATCTGTATGAGCACCGTAACGGCATAAGGCCCGATTTTTATGGGAAGTGATTCGAAATCCACCTCTCCGTACTTTATTCCCACTACAAAATATACCACGGCACTGACACCCATCAGCAGGAACAATCCGGTCATTCCCTCGCGGTAGAGTACAAGGAAAAATGCAAAATATACCAATGCGCTGCCGGTCTCCTTCTGTCCCACGATTACTGCCATGGGAAGCATTATGAGACCGATGCATTTGGCAAGGTCCATATTGTTGCTTATGTTGAACTCGCGCCGTCCTATGAACGCGGCAAAGGTGAGGGCTGTAGCGAACTTCATGAACTCTGCGGGCTGTATGCTGAACGAGCCTATGGATATCCAGGAGTGTGAACCCTTGATATCTTTGGAAATGAATATGGTGACGATACACAGGGTAAGGGTAGCTATGTATATCAGCCATGACAGGTTGCGGTAGGTATGTGACTTTATGCAAAGCAGGAATACTCCGAACAGCATTGATATTCCCATCCACATGGCCTGTTTGCCTGTACGTTCTCCGGGGTCAAGGAACTCAAGGTAACTGGTCTCTACATAGCTGTAGCTTGCACCGCATATTGCAAGCCACCCCATGAACGCAAGGGATGCGTAGAGGAGCAGTGTCCACCAATCGATCTTCCAAAATATGCTACCTCTCTTCTGTTCCATAATAAATTGCTCTGTTCTGTATCTCCAATGCTCTCTCTTTGCTTGCTTCGGACAGCTCTCCGTTCAGGTATTTCTCCATCAGCAGGGCTCCTATGGGCACTCCGTATGTGGCTCCGAAGCCTCCGTTCTCAACATATACGGCAATGGCAATCTTGGGGTCGTTCATCGGGGCGAATCCCATGAATGCCGAGTGGTCCTTTCCTTTGTTCTGTGCTGTTCCTGTCTTACCGCACACGTCAAGTCCCGGGATGTTCGCTGCACGGCAGGTTCCGTCAGTTACAGCAAGGCGCATACCTTCTACTACCTCTTCGTATGCCTTGCGGCCCACTTTTGTGCTCTTCGGTATGCGGTATGTGCTGTCAATCTCCTCGCCCTCTATGCCCTTTACAAGGTGCGGGGTTATGTATGTGCCCCTGTTTGCTATTGTAGCTCCAAGGTTGGCAATCTGCAATGGGGTGAGTGTAACCTCGCCCTGACCGATAGCGATGCTTATGACTGTTACTGCGCGCCAGTAGTTGCCGTAATGCCTTGTGTAGTATTCGGCATTGGGTATCATTCCACGTACCTCTCCCGGCAAGTCAATGCCGAGCTTGTAGCCGAATCCCATTGATACCATATAGTCGCGCCACACGTTCATAGCCTCCTTTGTACCTCCTTTGTATTTGCTTGAACCGAACATCCTGTGCAGGCCCCAACAGAAGTAGGCGTTGCAGGATGTCGCTATAGCCGGTTTCAATGGAATCGGCGATGAGTGCGCGTGGCAACCTAACTTGAACTTGTTGAATATGAATCCGCCGTGACAAGGGAAACTGGTCTCAGGAGTAATGATGCCCTCCTCGAGGAATGTGAGTGCCTGTGAGGTCTTGAAGGTGGAGCCCGGAGGATATGTACCCATTATGGCGCGGTTCAATAGTGGCTTACGCTTGTCGTTTGAGAGTTCCTTGTGGTTCTTTCCGCGTTGGCGTCCTGTGAGCAATGAGGGGTCGTACGATGGCGATGATACCATACACAATACCTCGCCTGTCGCGGGCTCAATGGCTACAATGCTGCCGATCTTGTTCTGTAGCAGCTGCTCTCCCAGTTCCTGCAACTCAATGTCAAGGCTCAGGGTAAGGTCCTTTCCACGTGTGGCGGGCTGGTCGTGTGCACCGTTGTTGAGGCTGCCCTGTATACGTCCGTGGGCATCACGCAAAAGGATTTCCATTCCCTTTTCGCCTCTCAACTTTTCCTCGTATGAGGCCTCAAGGCCTTGTGTGCCTATGTAGTCACCACGGCGGTAATAGGGGTTCTTGTCGATGGTTGATTGCGATACCTCGCCGATGTCACCCATGAGGACACCTGCGGCATTGTAGTTGTATTGTCTTATGGTGCGCTTGCGCAGGTAGAATCCCGGGAAACGGAACAGTTTCTCCTGGAATTGGGCGAACTCCTCGCCCGACAGTTGTGTGATGAACACCTGCTCGGTATATGTCGAGTAGCCGGGGTTCAGCCTCCTGTCCTTGACTCTCGCCATTCTCTCGTCATACTCCTCGCGCGTCATTCCCAAGGCAATGCACAGTTCGTCAACGTCCACATTCTCTGTCTCGCGTGGAATGAATGTGACGTCATATGACGGCTGGTTATATACCAGCAGCTTGCCGTTGCGGTCGTACATGTGTCCACGTGCAGGGTATATGGTCTTCTTGTAGTATGCGTTGTTGTCGGCCTGCTCTTTGTAACCCTCATCTTGCAGCTGAATGTTGAAAAGACGTATGATGTATGTGACAAGGACAAGAATGACCACTCCTGCCAGGATATATTTGCGGCTGTCGAAGCTGTAGTCTTTCATCGTGTCACTTGCGGAATGAGAAGCATTCTGCCACCACTACAAAAAGCATTGTAAGCAGTGTGCTTGATGCAATGCTTGTGAGCAGAGGAAGAAAATTGCTTATGGTGAACAGTTCCAGAAGGAACAGGATAATGTAGAAAAGGAGTATATACATAAGGGCATACACGAGATATCCGCCCCACTTGATGCTCTTTACGCCGGGGACAAAGTCATCTGGCAGGCCTTTGTGCGTGAAGGTCGTCAGGAATGTGTTGCGTGCAAATCCCATGGCAGTCGCGGCCGCAGTGTTCATTCCAGGTGTGTCACCGAATATGTCAACGGCAAGGCCAAAGAAAAATCCCCACAGCATCAGCGCATTGGTGGATGTGTGGCGTGGCAGCTTGAGCAGGAATATCAGGTAAATGTACGCAGTAGCATAGCCAAACAGGTGTATGTGGCTGAATATGAGCACCTGGACAATCGTCAGGAGCACAAAGTTGCGTATGTTTGTCAGTGTACTGCTTGTCATTTTATCTTGTTTATGCTCATTTCGAGTGTGTCCTGTTCCAACTTGTTCCCGTTGCCCACAACAAAGAGGTTATCGATGCTTGCGAAGTCAACGAACAGCCTCACCCTTGCCCGGTAGAACATACCGTCATCGGAGTCCTCAAGGCGTTCTATCTCGCCCACGGGAATGTCAGCAGGGAAAATTGAAGAGAAACCGCTTGTCACCACCGTGTCTCCCTGCTGGAAAATGGCATAACGCGGCAGGTCAATGAGGTATGAGTATTGCAGTTCCTCGCCGTTCCAGCGTAGTGTACAGAAACTGTTGCTTCCCTTTACTCGGCAGCTTAGCATGCTCTTGCTGTTGAGCAAAGGCATCACAAGCGAGAAGTTGTCCGATGTCTTGTAGATGATACCTATGACACCCTTGTCGTTGAACACGCCCATTTCGGAATTTATTCCGTCATTCTTGCCCTTGTCAATGGTGATGAAGTTGTTTACCTTGTTCAACGAATTGTTTACGGCACGTGCTGTATTGAAACGGTAATCCCCTTTCAAGAGTGCTGCAAAACTGTTGGTTGCAAGGGCTGTACTGTCCTTGAACGATGCAAGTTCCTGCTTCAGCTGCTCAATCTCGTTTATGAGTACTCTGTTCTGCTCCACAAGAGCCTCGTTCTCGTCGCTGAGTCCGAAATAACCGTCAACATCGCTCATGAATGAGTAGATGTTGCCTGCGAACTCATTTGCCGACGTGAACATAGCAGCGTTCTGGTAACGGTTGAAACTGAACAAAAGCACAAAACTGATTCCTTCCAAAAGAATGAAAAGGAACCAGTGATTGTGCTTTATAAGGAAATTCAGTATCTGCTGCACTCTTTTCTAAAGTTATTTGTTGACGTTTGTCACCTTATCTCATCAGGAATGGATAGCTAAGGTTGTTGAGAGCGAGTGCTGTTCCCTTTGCCACGCAGTAGAGAGGGTTCTCGGCAATGTGGAAAGGAATGTTTATCTTGTTCGACAAACGCTTGTCAAGTCCTCTCAGGAGGGCACCGCCGCCCGCAAGATAGATTCCGTTGTGTACAATGTCGGCATAAAGTTCTGGTGGCGTGTGCTCCAGTGCGCTGATAATCGCATTCTCAATCTTGATGATCGATTTGTCGATGCAGTGTGCGATCTCCTGGTAGCATACGGGCACCTCGATAGGCATCGCTGTGATGCGGTTAGGACCATGTACGATATAGTCCTGTGGAGCCTCGTCGCCAAGGTCGGTGAGTGCTGAACCCACGTGGATCTTGATACGCTCGGCCATACGCTCACTGACACGTACATTGTGCTGGCGGCTCATGTAGTCCTGGATGTCGGCTGTGAAGTCATCACCCGCAGTGCGCAGTGAACCGTTAGATACGATACCGCCCAATGAGATAACGGCAATCTCTGTTGAACCGCCGCCTATGTCAACCACCATGTTGCCCTCGGGCGCAGTAACGTCAAGGCCGATACCGAGTGCCGAAGCCATTGGCTCATAGATGAGATAAACGTCACGTCCTCCCGCGTGCTCGGCAGAGTCGCGTACGGCACGGAGCTCGACCTCGGTAGAGCCGTAAGGCACGCCAATCACCATACGCAGCGAAGGTGTAAAGAGCTTGCTACCCATGTTCACCTTGTCAATGAAGCCGCGCATCATCATCTCGCAGGCGTAGAAGTCTGCGATGACACCGTCCCTCAAAGGACGTATTGTCTGTATGTTGGGGTTGGTCTTCTCGTGCATCTGCTTTGCCTTCTCACCAACCGCAATCATCTTTTTCTGTCCGTCGATGGCAACTACCGAAGGTTCGTCAACAACAATCTTTCCATTGTACGATACAATGGTGTTGGCTGTTCCCAGGTCGATAGCGACATCCTGTGTGAATGAAAATAGACCCATTCTGTTGTTCTGTTTTTTTGATGTTTCTGAATTAGTGCTTAAAGTGACGGAAGCCGGTGATTACCATTGCAACACCGTTCTCGTCGCAGTAGTCTACAGACTCCTTGTCTCTGATTGAGCCGCCGGGGTGTACAACTGCTGTAACACCTGCCTTGTGTGCAATCTCAACACAGTCGGGGAATGGGAAGAACGCATCGCTTGCCATTACGCTGCCCTCGAGAGAGAAACCGAAGTTGCCTGCCTTCTCGATTGCGTGTCTCAATGAGTCAACACGTGATGTCTGGCCCACGCCGCTTGCTATGAGCTGCTTGCCCTTTGCAAGTACAATGGCGTTGCTCTTGCTGTGCTTCACAATCTTGTTGGCAAAGAGCATATCCTCGATCTCGCTATCCTTTGGAGCAACCTTTGATACCACCTGAAGGTCGGCAGCAGTCTCAACCTTTGCGTCGCGGTCCTGTACAAGGACACCGTTGAGAACGCTGCGGAATGTCTTCTCGGGCATTGCAGTCTGCTTCTGGATAAGGATGATGCGGTTCTTCTTCTGCTTGAGTACCTCAAGAGCGTCGGCATCATAGCTTGGAGCGATGATTACCTCGAAGAAAATCTCGTTCACCTTCTCGGCTGTGGCCTTGTCGACATTTGCATTTGCGATGAGCACACCGCCGAATGCCGATACAGGGTCACCTGCAAGGGCTGCATCCCATGCGTCTGCCAATGTGGGGCGTGAAGCAAGGCCGCAAGCGTTGTTGTGCTTGAGGATAGCGAATGTTGTCTCGCCGGCAAAGTCGTTGATGAGTTCAACGGCAGCGTTGATGTCAAGCAGGTTGTTGTAAGAGATCTCCTTACCGTGAATCTGCTCGAGCATATCGTTGAAGTTGCCGTAGAAAGCACCCCTCTGGTGAGGGTTCTCACCGTAACGCAGTGACATAGGTGTGTCGTTTGTCTGGCGGAATGCGCTCTTGTCCTCCTTGTCGAACCAGTTGAAGATTGCAGAATCATAAGCCGATGATACAGCGAATGCCTCACGTGCGAAGAAGCGGCGCTCCTCAAGTGTTGTTTCAGCACCCTTGCTCTTGAGAATCTCGTGGAGTGGGGCATACTGTGCCTTGCTTGCAACAATTACAACGTCGTTGAAGTTCTTTGCAGCACCGCGGATGAGCGAGATACCGCCTATGTCAATCTTCTCGATGATGTCTGCATCGCATGCACCCGAAGCGACAGTCTGCTCGAATGGGTAGAGGTCAACAATCACCAGGTCAATCTCGGGGATCTCGTACTGTGCCATCTGCTGCTGGTCCTTCTCAAGCTCTCTGCGTCCGAGGATACCGCCGAACACCTTCGGGTGAAGTGTCTTCACACGGCCACCAAGGATTGAAGGATAGCCGGTGAGGCTCTCTACTGCAGTGCAGGGAATGTCCAACGACTCGATGAACTGCTGCGTGCCACCTGTTGAAATGAGCTGTACGCCTTCGGCGTGAAGAAGCTTGATAATCTCGTCAAGACCATCCTTGTGGAAAACGGATACCAAAGCCGATTTAATTCTTTTTGTAGACATGTTTATTTAGTAATTTGTTTGTTTATTCGATTGAATATCAAAGATATAAACTAAAAACAGGGCAAGATACCCCATTTTTCTTGCGAAGTTAACTTTTTTTGCGCGATTTTGCACTATAAAAGAGGGGTTATTTATCAACAATTAAATATAAAATATTTAAAACCGATGTAATAAAAACAGTGCACCTTTACGGTGCACTGTTCAGAGCAAATAAAAATATTTTATCCTTTTCTCGGGTGGTCGATGTTGTAGTGCAGGCCGCGGCTCTCCTTGCGTTCCATTGCCCAGCGCATGATAAGATAACCCACATTGATTACATTACGGAGTTCGCACAGCTCGCGGCTTACCACGCTCTGCTTGAAGAGCTCCTCGGTCTCCTCATAAAGCAGGTCAAGACGGTTCCAGGCGCGTTTCAGGCGCAGGTCGGTTCGCACGATACCCACGTATGTGCTCATGATTTGCTGCACCTCCTTGGCGTCCTGCGAAATGAGCACCATCTCCTCGTTCATCTTTGTGCCCTCGTCGTTCCATTGAGGGATGTCCTCGCGGTAGCTGTACTCCTGGAAGTGTGCGAGTGAGTGCTTGGCTGCCGCATCGGCATATACCACAGCCTCGATGAGCGAATTGCTGGCAAGGCGGTTGCCGCCGTGGAGGCCTGTGCATGAGCACTCGCCAACGGCATACAGCCTGTGTATGCTGGACGCTGCGTTGAGGTCTACCTTGATGCCGCCGCAAAGGTAGTGTGCTGCCGGGGCAACGGGAATGTAGTCCTTGGTTATGTCAATGCCTAATGAGAGGCACTTCTCGTATATGTTGGGGAAATGGCGCTTTGTCTCCTCGGGGTCCTTGTGGGTGACGTCGAGGTAGACGTGGTCGTCGCCACGCAGTTTCATCTCATTGTCGATGGCGCGTGCCACAATGTCACGCGGTGCAAGCGAAAGGCGAGGGTCGTACTTGTGCATGAATTCCTTGCCGTCCTTGGTACGCAGTATGCCACCGTAGCCGCGCATGGCCTCGGTGATGAGGAACGAAGGCCTGTCGCCGGGGTTGTAGAGTGCGGTGGGGTGGAACTGCACGAACTCCATGTCCTGTACTGTTCCCTTGGCACGGTATACCA
Organism: uncultured Bacteroidales bacterium; assembly: GCA_937900095.1. Classification (GTDB taxonomy): domain Bacteria; phylum Bacteroidota; class Bacteroidia; order Bacteroidales; family Bacteroidaceae; genus HGM04593. Next base: position 53,482 of record CALCEC010000035.1, read on the forward strand.
TGGCAATGCCGTCGCCTGTTGCCACAAGAGGGTTGGTAGTTGTCTTGTATACTGCACCGCAGCCGCCGGTTGCCATCAGCGTAACCTTGCTAAGGAAGGTGTGTACCTCGTTTGTGGCAATATCAAGGATATACGCTCCGTAGCACTCGATGTCGGGTGTCTGGCGGGTTACCTCAATGCCTAAATGGTGCTGGGTGAGTATCTCGATGGCAAAATGGTTGTCGAAGATGGTGATATTGGGGTGCTTGCGTACAGCCTTTATGAGCGACTCCTGAATCTCGGCGCCGGTGTTGTCGGCGTGGTGCAGGATGCGGAACTCGGAGTGGCCGCCCTCGCGGTGAAGGTCGAACTCTCCCTTCTCGTTCTTGTCAAAGTCTACGCCCCAGTCGATGAGTGCCTGAATCTGTGCCGGTGCTTCGCGCACGACCTTCTCCACGGCAGCGCGGTCGCTTATCCAGTCGCCGGCAATCATGGTGTCTTCAATATGTTTTTCGAAATTGTCGACCAGAAGGTTTGTTACCGATGCTACGCCACCCTGTGCAAAGTATGTGTTGGCGTCCTCCAATGTTGTCTTGCACACGAGTGCTACCTTACCTTTATCCGCTACCTTGAGCGCAAAACTCATTCCGGCGATTCCGGAACCAATAACCAGAAAATCAAATTTCTTGACCATGTGACTAATATATTTTCTTGGGCGAGGTTGGGTCTTAATAAAGTGTAAATGACAATTGCACTATATGAGATTCTTTGTTGCACTCATAATGACAAGAGCATGATGCAGGTTATGTTTACACATTACTTAACGGTTATCAGGCTCAATGTGGTCGCCCTTTTCTCTGGCGGTAAATTTACAAAAAAATATAATATCACACTCTCCAACGCCGATATTTCGCAAAATATCTGTAGTTTTACAAAAAATAATGACACTGATGAGAACAATAATACTGCTATTTATTTTTCCGCTGATGCTGGCAGCGCGTGCCCAACAGCCTCTTGACAAGTCGCTTGATGCATTGCTTGCCGACAAACTTTTTGATACGGGTGACGTGTCGCTTATGGTGTATGACCTTACAGCTGACACGCTTCTCTACAGCCACCGTGCGCAGAAGCTGGTGCGTCCGGCATCGGTGCAGAAGGTGCTGACCTCTATTGTCGCGCTTGACCGTTTAGGAAATGGATATACCTTTGATACTGAATTGTTGGCGAAACGTAACGATTCTATATGTAATCTCTATGTAAAGGGGCGTATGGACCCCCTTTTCAGTGATACCGATGCCATGTGTATGGCAAACAGTGTTGAGCAGGGTATGCTCATCGATACTCTTTTTGCCGATTGCTCTTTCTGTGATTCGCTCTATTGGGGCAATGGTTGGTTATGGGATGATAACCCTTACGGCTACCAGCCTTACTTGTCGCCGCTGATGCTTTGTCGCGGTGAGGTGGAGGTTGTTGTATGGCCCGGTGCAGAGGGTGAGCCCCCTGCATATAAGGTAACCCCCGAGTCGGCCTTCTACACTGTTGTAAACGAGGCTGTGAGCAATGACCCGTCGGCAGGAAAACTGACGGTACTGCGCGACTGGCTCGAGGACAGCAACACAATACGCATCAGAGGCAACTGCACCAAACGCTACAAGGAGAGCCTGAATATGTACAAGTCTGCCGATTTCTTCATCGCTGTGCTGCTTGAGAAGCTTGCCCTGCGTGGAGTGACGGTGAATAATGTCGCATTCGGGCCTGTATCATGCGACGCGGAGCTGCTTTTTGTCAACAATCGCCCTATTGCAGCTGTCATTGATGAGGCTCTTATGGAGAGCGATAATCTCTGTGCCGAGGCGCTCCTCTATCACCTTGCCGCACAGGAGAATCTCTCCCCTGTCTCAATGTCGCAGGGATGTGATGTGGTAACAGATTTTGTGAAGGAGAATCTTGGAGTGACAGGGAATTTTTCCGTTGCCGATGGCTCGGGGCTTTCGGTATATGATTATCTGACGGCCGATATCATCTTGTGTGCGCTGAAGTATGCATATGGTAACGAGGTTCTATTTGATGCTTTCTATTCTCATATGCCGCAGTCGGGTATCTCGGGTACCATGCAGAACCGGACGAAAGGAACGGCTGCATACAAGAAGGTGCGTGCAAAGACGGGAACGGTAAAGGGAGTGTGTACCCTTGCCGGTTATGCCCAGGCTGCCGACGGGCATCTATATGCCTTTGTCATGCTCAACGGTGGATTGCAGAAGGCTTCGACAGTGCGCAAATGGCAGGACAAGGTGTTAGAGGCAATATGCAGGTGAAATAAACGACTAAAAAGCGGATTTCTGCGTTATGCACAGCCTTAAAATTCCTCATTTACCCTCAGTAAACTCCGGTTTTTAAGGCTGTGCAAGCCTTGAACTCCATCTTTTTATTCGTCTATTTCTTAAAATCTTTCTTGCATTCTTTGATGTTGCGCATGAGTTGTTCGTATCCGCAGCGTTCCACAGCGCTTTTCTTGAACAGCCTGTCATACTCCTCTTTGGTGAGTGAATGCCAGCGCTCGGCAGTCATTTGCAACAGTTCGGGTGTGGGTTGCAGTTCTGGTGTACTGTTGGGTTTTGCGAATCTGTTGTGCGGACAGGCTGTCTGGCAACGGTCGCATCCGTAGAAGTAATTTCCCATCTTTTCACCGATGTTTTCGGGCAATTCACCCCGATGTTCTATTGTCAGGTACGACAGACACTTGCGTGCATCAAAACAATGCTCATCCAATGCTCCTGTCGGGCAGTTTCCTATGCAACGTCTGCACTCTCCGCAATGGTTATGTTCAAACGGTTTGTCATAATCAAGTTCTGTATCTATGAGCAATTCGCCCAGGAAGAAATATGAGCCCCTTTGTGGTATTATAAGCTGATGGTTGCGCCCGATCCACCCCAGACCTGCCTGTACTGCCCAATAGCGCTCAAGTACGGGGGCCGAGTCGCAGAACGGGCGTCCGCTGCATGGTGTTTTCCCTTTTATGCTTTTCAGTAGCAGGAATAATCTGTCTTTTACAGCCTTATGATAGTCTTCTCCTTGAGCGTAGTGCGAAATGCCCTCAATTGCCTGTGACGGGGCATAGTTCAAGGCAACGACAATGATGCTTCTGCATCCCTCTACAAGCAGCGTGGGGTCGTAGCGTTTATCGCAGTTACGTTCAAGGTAATCCATTGTGCCGTTATATCCATCTTTTACCCAACGGTCACAGAACCCGGCAGTTGAACTCTCCACTGCCTCTGCCTTTGCAATGCCGCATACGTCAAAGCCGAGACGTAGTGCCTCGGCTTTGATATATTGTGTAAGTTCGCTCTTTGTCATCACTCGAAGACTTTAAATGTGTAACCCTCCTTGAGCCACCAGTCAATGGCGCGGGGCAAGGCATACCTGAGGTTCGTCTCCGAGCGTATCGAGTCGTGGAAGGTGACGATAGAGCCGTTGCGTGTGTACTTCTTTACATTGGCGAGCACGTCCTCGCCGTAGAGTCGGAAACTATAGTCGCGTGTCACGAGGTCCCACATCACAAACTGGTAGCGTTTGCTCAACTCTTCATACTGCCTGCGACGCAGTATCCCGTGCGGTGGACGGAACAGATTACTGTGTATGAAGGCATCGGCCTGGTCAACGTTCTCTACATACTCCTTTGTTCTTGAGAAGAGTCCTTTGAGGTGGTTGTAGGTATGGTTACCCACCCTGTGTCCGCTCTCCACAACCTGCATGAACTCCTGTGGGAACTTGTGCACGTTGTCGCCCACCATAAAGAACGTTGCCTTTATACCGTAACGTCCCAGCAGGTCCACCACCCAAGGTGTTATTACGGGTATGGGCCCGTCGTCGAAGGTCAGGTATATGGCCTTCTCATCGGGGTTCATACGCCACAACGCCTTTGGGTAGAGGTTGCGGAAAAAGTCGGGTACCTGTTCTATAAACATATCGGCTTCTTATTGCTTTCTGCTCTCGTATTTGATAAGCTCGTTATATACCTCCTCAAGAGAGTATCCGACATATTTGTTGAAATTCTCCCTTGCAACATCTTCTTCAGTGTCGGAGAGCATGATGTGTACACCGTCCATCATAATCTTCATGCGGTGCTCCTCAATCTGCTTGCTTCTCTCCCTTGGCTTGCGTGAGCTGTTCCACTTGAGATACTCGTACTCATTTTTGACGACAGCCGCAGCAAGCTCAATGCTGCGCTGCTGGAGCAGGTCGAGTGTCTCGTTTCCGAGGAAATAGCTTGTACCTTCTTTCTCCTTCTGTAGCGCATAGAGCATCTTGTATATCTTGGCAATGTCGACAGTGCCGTCACGCATTGTGTCGTATGCGACAATGTCGCCGGGGAACTCGGTGTACCATCTGTCAAGCAGTGAGATGATCTTCTCTGTCGTCTCTTTCTTCTTCTGCTCCTCCTCGGGGGTGTCGCCTGCAATGAGGATATCATTGTACATATATTGTGCCAATGATGCAATCTGTGTGCGGTGGGTTGTTATCATGCGGCGGATTGTCTCATCGGCATAATAATCCTTGTTCTCCTTTACGCCTCCCCACTGGAAACGGCTCATCACGTTGTCATAGAACTTCTCCGTATCTATCTGCAGATCGTAAATACCGAGTTCGTTGGACATCTTGCTTATTGTTGTCCAGTTGAACGGTGTTATCCTGTATGATAGTCCTTCAAGCACAAAGAAGTCCTGGAGAACTTCGGGGTAATTGTCAGTGCCCACAGTGATAGCCACATAGATGGGGCGCTCCCAGTTGGCATTGGCAAGCATATCAAAGATAAGCATCTCGTGACGGTATACGGCATTCACCTCAGTGAGGTCAATTTCCATATACTCCGGCATAAGGAACCCTTCGGAGTATATCTTTGGGATCTTCATGCCTGAACGCTTTACAGCCTCCGGGTCTATAGGAATCTGCAACAATCCTGTAGGCAATATTGCAACCGATGGATTGATGTCTTTTGCGATTCTTGTGACAAGGTCACCGTACATAATCCTGTATTCAGCAATCTGCATGCCCTCGTCCGACAGGTTGGGGTTGTTGTAATCACTACGGCCCTGCTGTATCAGACGCTCGCCGTCCTTGATCATCCTTGGCTTGATATATTCAAGAATCTCCTCTACAACCTTGCGTTCCGGTGACTTGTTGCTGTCATTGGCTCCTGCGATCCAATATTTTGTGATATTCTTCACATCGTGGATATTGCCTATGAGCTCAGCCTTTTCGGGGTGCTTTGCAAGGAAGTCCTTGATGTGCTTTGTTCCCACCTCGGGTATGATGTATATTATCTGGTTTGTGTTGCCGAGGTAATCGTCACGCTCCCAGGATATCGGCAGTGAAGGTGACTCGTATGCAGGGCGCCTCATCTGGTCAATGTACCAGTCGGCCTGTATGTATGAAAGGTTGCATACACGTGTGTCGGTACGCACACCCTCAACCTCCTGGTTGTACCATAACGGGAAAGTGTCATTGTCACCACAGGTGAAGATAATCGGATAGCAGTTGTCGGGCAGCGATTTCAGGTAGTTCTGACCGAAATCGCGGCAAGCATAACGTCCTCTGCGGTCGTGGTCGTCCCAAGTCTGTGATACTATCTGTACGGGAACGAGGAGACAGGCCACCGATACGGCGATGTTGAGCGGCAGGCTCTCTTTCTTCATACGCTGCTGAATAAAGTGTATTATTGCCGCCACACCCATACCTATCCAGATGGCAAAGGCATAGAATGAACCTGCATATGCATAGTCACGTTCGCGTGGCTGCATAGGTGTCTGGTTCAGGTAAAGCACGATTGCAAGGCCTGTCATGAAGAACAGCATGCCAACGATGAAACACTGTCTCTTGCCCTCCTTGCCTTTCTTCAGCTGCCATGCGATACCCAGAATACCAAGGATCAGCGGAAGTGCAAAGAATACGTTGCGCCCCTTGTTTTCCCTGAGCACCTCCGGTAGCTTGTCAAGGTCGCCAAGACGTATCTCATCGAGAAACTTGATGCCTGTAATCCAGTTTCCGTGTTCGGCCTCGCCGTGGCTCTGGACATCATTCTGGCGTCCCACAAAGTTCCACATGAAGTATCTCCAGTACATGTGGTTCACCTGATAGTTGATGAAGAATGTCAGGTTGTTGAGCTGTGTGGGCATTGTGACCCTGCCGCGGCCGTCTTGTGACGGAACGGTGTTCTTTATGCGTCCTGTCCAGCTTTCGTAATATTTCTTGTGGTCCGAACTCCACATACGTGGGAACAGCATGTTCTGTGCGAATTGGTAATCCGAGTTGTACTCCGAGATCTCATATTTGCCGTCTTTACGTATGTAAACGGGGCTGGTCTCAACCCGAACGGGTTTGCCGTCCTTGCTGCGGAGAACCTCTGAACCGTAGCTCTGTCCGTAGAAGAGCGGACGTGTACCGTACTGCTCGCGGTTTAGGTATGTACCCAGGGTAAAGATATCCTCTGGAGAGTTCTGGTCCATTGGTGTATTGGCTGCGGAACGTATCACGATGAGTGCATACGATGAGTAGCCTATCATGATGAACAGCATACACAGGAATGCTGTATTGAAGGCCCTGAAGCTGATGATGAATCTCTTCGCGTTGTCCTTGAGTCTTGCTGCGTAATAGAGCAATGCAATGACCACGGCACCGATGACAATGCTCATGAGTACATTGTGTCCGTAGAACGGAATACCTAATAGTGCAACGGTGGCAATGAACAGCATTGTGACAATTTTCTGTGTCTTGTCGGTCTGTTCACCGGACTTCTCTGTATAGTATATTCCGGCAGCGAGTGCACCGAAGAGTACTATGAGATAGACATAAAGACCTGTATTGAACGGCATGCCGAGTACGTTCACGAACAGCAGTTCGAACCAACCGCCTACCTTCACGACACCAGGAACCACGCCGTAGAGTACTACTGCAACCAACACTGCCGATACAATCAGTGCGAGCAGTGTGTATTTGTTGTTCTTGTTGGGGAACTTCTTGTAGTACATCACCAGCACGATAGCCGGGATACATAGAAGGTTCAGGAGGTGGACACCGATTGAGAGGCCCACAAGATAAGCAATGAGAATGAGCCAACGGTCACTGTGCGGTGAGTCGGCATTGTCCTCCCACTTGAGGATAAGCCAGAACACTACTGCGGTAAAGAGCGATGAGTAACCGTATACCTCTCCCTCGACGGCGCTGAACCAATATGTGTCGCTCCATGTATATGCAAGCGCACCGACAAGTCCCGATGCCAGGATTGTAACCATCTGTGCCTTGCTCATCTCCTGACTGTTGCCTACAACGAGCTTGCGTACAAGGTGAGTGATGCTCCAGAAAAGGAACAGTATTCCGCCTGCACTTAATATGGCCGACATTATGTTGACCATGTATGCGACAGTGCCGGGCTCGGCAAACAAAGAGAAGAAGTTTGCTGTGAGCATGAAGAAAGGTGCGCCGGGCGGGTGGCCGACCTCCAATTTGTTTCCTGAAAGGATAAACTCCGGGCAGTCCCAGAAGCTTGCGGTAGGCTCCACAGTGATGCAGTATGTGAATGCTGCAATGATGAATGTAAGCCATCCTAGCGTGTTGTTCAATAACTTGAATTGTTTCATTGCTATATAATATTTTGTTTTTCTCTGTCGCGCGGTTGCATAGAACCCCTAAAAACGCGCAAATTTACCTAATATATAGGACATGGACAAAATATTATTGTCAAAAAACAAAAAACAGCTTCTTAATTTACATCGGGTCAATGTCGTAATACATAGTTACAGCACGGTATCGTGGCTCTCCACAATATGCAAGCTGCAAATTGTTCAGTACCTCGTTTACTTTGTATTGCGAGAGACTGCTTTCGACCTTGAGCACTATACGACGTATATACTGTTGCTTTATCCTTGCTACCGGTGGCAGGTCGGGACCCAGTATGCGGTCATCGAAGATCTCGCGCATACGCTTGCCGATGATAGTGGAGAACTCTTCAAGGACCTGCACGTCGCGGTGCTTCATATATATGTAAACCAACCGATAAAAAGGAGGATAATGGAAAAGCATGCGTTCGCCTATCTGCTGGTCATAGAATGCTGCATAGTCATTGCCCACAATCATGGGAATCACCGGGGCATCGGTCATCTTTGTCTGTAGAAAGACCTTGCCTTGTCCGCTCTTGCGTCCGGCACGTCCGGCAACCTGTGCCATCAGCTGGAAGGCACGTTCCGTTGCGCGGAAGTCGGGGTAGTTCATCAGGGTATCGGCGTTTATGATACCTACAACCGCCACGTTATCAAAGTCGAGTCCTTTGGAGACCATCTGGGTACCGATAAGGATATCGGTCTTTCCCTGTTGGAAGTCGGTTATGATTTTCTCGTATGCGTTCCTAGTACGGGTGGTATCAAGGTCCATACGTTCGATGCGTGCCTCGGGAAAAAGGTTGTGCAGGTCATCTTCAATCTTCTCTGTGCCGTAACCAAGATTTATGAAATTCCTCTCTTCGCAGTTGGGGCAGTGTACAGGGGCGGGTATTGTGTAGCCGCAGTAGTGGCAGGTGAGTTTGCCTGCGCTCTTGTGCAGGGTGAGGCTCACATCGCAATGTTTGCATTTGGGTACCCAACCGCAGGTCTTGCATTCCATAAGCGGGGCATATCCGCGGCGGTTCTGGAACAGTATTATCTGCTGTCCGTTCTTGAGCGCGTCGCTCATGGCCTCTACAAGCGGGTCGGAAAAGGCTCCTGTAACGAGCTTGCGGCGCTGGTGTTCCTGCATATCCACAACCTCAATGTGAGGCATCTTGATCGAACGGTGTCTTGTGGTAAGGTTCACAAGGGCATATTTGCCTGTTACGGCATTGTAGTAGCTCTCGACCGAAGGTGTAGCCGTGCCCAGCAGAGTTTTGGCACAGAACTGCGATGCAAGCACTATTGCCGCATTGCGGGCGTTGTAGCGTGGTGCCGGCTCCTGTTGCTTGTAGCTGTTCTCGTGCTCTTCGTCAACAATCACCAACCCCAGATTCTTGAATGGCAGGAATACCGAAGAACGCACGCCCAGTATAATGTCGTACGGCTCGTCGCTGAGCTGCTTTTTCCATATCTCCACCCTCTCGGCATCGGAGAACTTGGAGTGGTAAAGGCCTATCCTGTTGCCGAATACGCGTCTGAGGCGTTCGACAATCTGTTTTGTAAGTGCAATTTCGGGCAGCATGTAAAGCACCTGCTCTCCACGTTCAAGGGCCTCGGCTATCAGGTGAATATATATTTCGGTCTTTCCGGCCGAAGTGACACCATGCAGCAGGGCCACGTTCTTTGTTGAGAAAGCCTCTTTAATCTCCGCAAACGCTTTCTCCTGCGCTGGGTTCAGGGTGTTCTGCGGTGTCACTGGCATGACCTCGCGGTTGAGCCTGCCAATCTCCACTGTGTAGCTCTCGAGGATTCCTTTGTCCTGTAACTCGCGATAGATGTTGGGTGATACATCTGCAGTTTCTATGAGCCTGTGTTTCGATACCTCTTTACTGTCCGCGGCAAAAGGAGTGGCGAGTTGCAGGTATGTGTCGAGCAGGCGTCTCTGTCGCGGGGCTCTTGAGAGTGACTGCAAAAGAAGATTTACCCCCTTTTCATCGCGACATTTCGGGGTCAGGCGTACTCTCTGCTCGGTACGCGGCTTGAACTCTCCCTTGAGTCCTTGCGGAATGGCAGCCTTGTATATGTCGCCCATGGAGCACAGATAATATTTCGATATCCATTCCCAGAGTTTCAGCTGTTTGTCGGTCACAACAGGTTCGTCATCAAGCAGTTCCTTGATTGCCTTTATCTTGTACCCTTCAGGTTCGTTGTCGTGTACTCCAACGACCAGGGCTGTATATGTCTTCTTGTCGCCAAGGGGAACCGATACGCGGCATCCAGTGACAACTCTCTCCTCCAGTTCCTGTGGGATGCTGTAGGTATAGCTCCCGGGAAGAGGCAAGGGCAATATGACTTCGGCAAAACTTTTCATTCCGATTGCGAAGTTACTTTTATTGTATTTAAGTATGGAATGTTTGCTGACAAAATTTCAAAAAAAATCATTTAAGTAAACTGTTTTCGCGGTTTATCGCTTATCTTTGTGCAATTGTATTAATGTATAACCACAAATCATTGTTTTATGAAGAAGATACTGGTATTGTTGCTTTCACTCCTTTTTGTCATGGGTTGCAGCAAAGGTAATGCGTTTGAGCAACTGCTTGCAGTATATGAGAATGCTATCGAGGATATGAATAATGCCGTAAGCATGGAGGATATCCATGCCATAGCCAAGGATATCGATGTACAGATAAAAGCTATTGAAGAAAGCCCTGAGTTCAAAGAGATGCAGAGTCTCAATGAGTCGGAAGAGGTGGTTCTGGAAAAGTACGGAGATGATCTCAATGCCGTCATTGCTGTAGCATTGGAGTTTGAGGTGGCTACAAAGGATGCTATAAAAAGAATAGCAGGCGAGATGAAGAAGTGATATGGACACTGCTTTATTTTGGATCATCAGTAACGTTCATTGTTTGATTTTTTAAATTATAGTACTAATTTCGCACGCTTGATGTCACGTCAGCGTGGAATTATAAGGAATTCAAATACGATTATAAAAGATGGTTGATAGGATATTGGCTATGCCGTTTGCTGCAATCAGGAGTGTTGTAGTATTCTCTCTTTCAGTGATTTTGGCTGCTGGTTGTTCAGGTGACATTTATGATAAGCAGGCTGCCCTTTATGACGATTACAGGTCAAAGCTCGATACGGTCTCTTCATACGAGAGCCTTAAGAACTTGAATATGGAGCTGAACACTGCTGTTGTGGCAATGGTTAAGGGTAATAGTGAAGATGTCGCATTGTCTCACAAGGAGGCCGCAAAGCATAAGGAGGGTGTGAAATCGCTTGTCAAGGCAGAGTCTGAATACTCTCGTCTATACCTCAAAAAGGTAATGGATTATGTCTTGCGCAAGCAGGTATCCCTGTATGAGGAATACACAGAAAAGGTGGAGAATGCGCAGGGTTATGATGAGTTGGTTAAGTTGAACCGTGCGCTTTCGGGTGAGGTATCCAAACTCGGTACAGAGAATAATAATGAACTGAAGAGGGCTACCGCATTAAAAATGTGTCAGGAGCAATTTGCGGAGCTGAACAAGGTGGGAGAGGCATTCAAAAATGCGTATATCAGGAAAACGACACCTTTGGTATATGTTGCCGAAGCTGCGATATATGATAAGTATACTGCAAAATTGTCATCAGCCGATGACTACAGGCAGCTAAAAGAGATAAAGCTTTTTCTTGATAAGGAAATAGCAATGTTTACGAACGACAATGCAATGCTTCAGATAGCCCCGGATGCTTTTGTGGCAGAAAGGGAGGTTGCCGTAAAAGCTAAAGAGTCATTCTTCGATACATACATGAGCAAGGTAGTAATGCCGCTTATCGAACACCAGAAGAGTCTCTACTCCGGTACAGCAACGGTGTTTTCTGCTGTAAAGGACAAAAATGAGCTTGATGCACTGAAGGCTGATTTCCTGAAAGTAAACAAGATGTTCCTTGCCGAAAACAAACAGGAGCTGGATTATATTGCAGCAGCCATTGATAATGGAAACAGGCAATACCGTATTGAGATGGAAGAGGTCAATTCGCTTTTCTCGGCCATTGATGGGGTTATGGCTGCAAAGTCTAAGGAACTGGGTAAGTGACAAGGGAAACTTTAGATATGATATTTATTAAATAAGAAGAATAAGATGAAAAGAATCAATGTTTTTTCAGTATTTATGATTGCAGTAATGGCAATGTTTGCAGTTCTCTCTTGTGGCGGTTCGGCCGATAGTGTGTTCACAAAGAAGACTGCAGTTTACAAGGCTGCGATAGAGAAAATTAATGCTGCGGCCGACGAAGCTGCACTCAACGGAATCAATGTACAGGTAGAGAGCGACATTGCTGCTATTGATGCAGAGTGTGCAGCAGAACTTGAAAAGGTGCAAGAGGAGAAGAACAAAAATGCTGAAGCCTTCAAGGAGGCAGAAGATGCGCTCAAGGCTGCCCGGACGGCGTATGATGACAGATATATCGAAAGATATCTTGAGTTCAAGAGTCTGTAAATGAAGAATCTTGAACAGTTCTGTAGAATATTAACGATATGATTTAAACAGCTTGTTATATGATGAAGAAATTGTTATTTGTATCAGTGTCGGTACTGCTCATAAGCTGCGGCGGTACATCCACTGTAGACAAGGTCGATGAGAAAGGACATAATCCTGCTCCTGAACAGGTCATTGATGCAGATTGTATCCCCGCAATGGTGATTGATTCAATAGCAGTCAGAATTCAGGAATAAGAGACTCTTACACTGCAGAATAGACCGGGCACAGTTATCTGCGCCCGGTCTATTTTGTGGTACTTCACAGTGTGGTTTATTTTATGCCTTTCAGTTTCCTGATAATTTTCATGATGTCGGTGTTGTCAATTACTCCGTCGAACTTCTCGGCTCCCTTGCCGATGGCATAGAGGGGAACGTATGTACCCGAGTGGTTGCCGCTTGCCCAGGAGAGAAGAGCCTTGCGGTTAAGGTCGTAGATAGCATTGTAGGCAATCTCACTTGCGAGGCTGTTGTTGACAATGACTTTTTCATCGGCTTTGTGTTGTTTGCGCAAGGGAACACCGATGTTTTCCTTTACAAGCTTTTCGATGCGGCCCCAGGTTGTCTCCTTCTCTGCCTTGAGAATCTCGATCATCTTTTCAACGCTCACCTTCTGCGACTCAAGGGCCTTGAGGTTAAGTTTGTACTCGCCGCTGTATCCCAATACAAGACCTCCGGTCTCATGGTCGGCAGTAACAATGATAAGTGTCTCGTCCTTGTGCTCCTTGTAGAAGTTGTATGCCTCCTCAATGGCAGCGTTGAAGTCAAGTACCTCCTGGAAAACAGTGGCTCCGTCATCGTTGTGTGCGGCGTAGTCAATTTTTCCGCCCTCAATCATCATAAAGAAGCCCTTCTTGCTCTTCTCTGCAAGGAAATCTATTCCGGCTGCAGTTATCTGTGCGAGGGTGAGGTCTGAACTTGTACGGTTGATGGCATAAGGCAGTTCTGTAGAGTAGTTCTTCTGGAAAAGCATCATCTTCTCGGCATCATCTGCCTTTGAGAGGTAGTCATTATAGCCGCGTGCAATGGTGTAACCTTCTTCTGCGGCTCTTTTCTGTACCATTTCAAATGTTTCCTTGCTACCCTTTGCGTCACCCCCGGCGTAGAAGTCATAGCCTGCTGTGAACATCCAAGGTGCGATGCTGTCATAGTTGTGACGGCTGACATTGTGGGCATAGAATGCCGCAGGTGTCGCGTGGTTGATGGGTACCGTGGTGGCAACACCTATTGCCATACCCTTTTCGGCAAGGTCTGCCGCGATGCTGTAAACCGGGAGTGAGTCGCAACCCACGCCAATGGCTCCGTTGTAGGTCTTGTTACCTGTTGAGAGTGCTGTTCCCGATGCCGCCGAGTCGGTTACGCCGTTGGTCGCCGAAAATGTAGTCACTAGGGCTGTCTCAGGGAATTGTGTAAAGCAGAGCTTTTGCGGACGTCCTATTACTCCCTGAAGTTCTCCAAGGTAGAGCTCTGTACCGAGCACGTGTGACGGGCCCATTCCGTCACCGATGAAGAAGAAAATGTACTTTGGGCCTTTACCGTAACTTGTTGCTACAATAAGCAGCAGCATCAATGTTCCAAAAAGACGTTTCATACTTTTTTTGTTTTAATATAAAGATGTGTTATTTCTCGTTAGGGTTGCCTATCTTGCCAATGAAAAGAATATTCTCGGCAGCATGGTCTGTTATAATATATAAGAAAGGACGGTTAAGATTCAACACTCTCTTCTCAACCGGGCGTGGCATGCTCGTGAGGGCCATAGATATTGCCGTAACGGCTGCTGCTTCTGCACCTTTCTCGTCTACGCTTATATAGGTCTTCTGTATAACGTTGTCAATGAGGAGCGGGGTGTCGGAGATTCCGTCGAACTGAGCTTTGCCACTGAATGCCCTCTCTGCGCCCATTGCTTTGAGCGGTTCCTTGAGACTTGTGCTGAACTCGCTTTTGAAACGTGGCATCGAGAGGTCTACCTCGCAGGTGGTCATCTGTGCCAGACTGTTTCTGAAATTCCCTGCCAAGTGCTTTGACAGCTCTACGTCACCGGTCTCAACAGATGGTAATATGAGCAACATCTGGTAGCTGCCTTTAAATGGCATTGATGCCATTTGCATCACCTCGTCCTCGTAGTACGATGTCCTTAAAGTCTGGTGCATCATATTGACATTGACAACAGAGCCATCTTTGCAAGTGAATGGTTTGTCCTCTGTGTTGCCTTCGTTGAACTCCTTTCTCCAGGCACCCTTGAAGTAGAGCGCGTTGAGCAGGAACATCCTCTGGTCTCTCTTTATCTCGTCCAGAATGGATTTTATCTTTCCGTTGGTCTTCTCGCTGCACCAGCTGTTTATCCTCTCTAAAGTAGCCTTGTTGAAAGGTACGTTTTCTACTACAGCGTCAAAATACTCCTTGTTGGTATTTATGAAATTCTCCTTTACATCGAGTTTTTCGTTGACCCAGATAGAGTTTGCAATCTTTACTTCACATTGCTCATTAGGAGCTGCAATACTGCTGATAATTTCCTTTGAGCTCTTGTTTATGTCCCCTGTCAGCTGCATTGCGCTGTACATCTGCTCCTGCGTCTCGCCTGTAGCTCCTGCTGCTGCCATCGAAAGGGCAAGCTGTGCGCTTAAAGGAGAAATGCATACATTCTCTTTTGAACTTCCGTTGCTGACGAGGGTAAAGAGGGTATTCCAGAATTCCCCCTTATCGGCAATCTCTCTTATGGCAGCAGTGTATTCAGTTGTGCTATTTGTAGTTTCAGTTCCTTTCATGGCTGTTGCAAAGCATCTCTTGCCGCTGCTGCATGACTGTAGCGCGGCAAAAGTGCATATAATTGCTGTTAGAAGGGCCTTTTTCATCTGTTTAGAATACAAATCTTGTCAGGTCGTTGTACATGGCAAGAACGAAAAGTCCTAGTATCAGAAGCATCCCCACCATCTGTGCGCGCTCCATGAACTTGTCGCTCGGCTGCTTGCCGGTAATCATCTCTGCAATCAGGAACAGCGCGTGTCCACCGTCGAGTGCAGGTATGGGCAATATGTTCATGAATGCGAGTATGATAGAGAGGAATGCTGTCATCAGCCAGAACTCGTGCCAATCCCACTCTGCAGGGAACAGACTGCCGATGGATGCGAACATGCCTACCGATTTTGCTCCTTCGGCCGAGAATACATACTGGAAGTCGCTGACATAGCTGCGCAATACGTCAAGACCGAATGATACTCCGGCAGGGAACGATGCAAAGAAACCGTACTCGTTGTGTACAAGAGGGTAGTCGTTACCCTGTGAGTATACTCCCAACTGCAGTGTGTCGGCTCCGTTTGTATTTGCAGTGAGCACTACAGGCTCTCCGCGCATTACAACAATGTCAAAGTTCTCTTTCTCCGCTTTGCTGATTTTGTCAAGTGCAGAGGCTATGTGCGACCATGATGTTATATTTTCACCGTCGATTGAAAGGATGCTGTCACCGGCCAACAGACCTGCTCTCTGTGCGATGCTTCCTGATGCAATGCTGTCAATGACGGGTTTGGTACGCATACGCATGAACTGTCCTCCCTTGTTCATGTTGAGGAGTCCGAGAGTGTCGGGAATGCTTACTGCCACCTCTTTGCCGTTGCGCAGAACGGTAACCTCGTTGGCATCACATACGCTGCGGAATATGTTTGTACCGCGTACCTTGTCAAGATATAGCTCATGTGCCTCTTCGCCGTCGAACTTTATAATCTTGTCACCGTCCTGAAAACCGATCTGCTTTGCTGTCTGGCTGAACTCGAATCCGTTGTCCATCTTGTGCAGGTCAACATAGTATTCACCCCACGTGAAAAGTACCATAGAGTAGATGAGTACGGCAAGGATAAGGTTGAACATTACACCACCGACTATGATGAGCAGTCTCTGCCATGCCGGTTTTGAACGGTATTCCCATGGCTGTGCAGGTTGTTTCATCTGCTCGGTGTCCATTGATTCGTCTATCATTCCGGAAATCTTGCAGTATCCTCCGAGTGGTACCCAGCCTATGCCGTATTCTGTGTCGCTGTTCTTTGGCTTCCATTTGAAGAGAGAGAACTTCCAGTCGAAGAAAAGGTAGAATTTCTCAACTCTAACCTTGAATATCCTTGCAAATAAAAAGTGTCCGAACTCATGAATAAGCACCAGCAGGCTCAATGCCATAATGAGCTGCAGTGCGCGTATCAAAAATATTTCCATTTCCTGTTATAGTATGTTTTTGTTTATGTTTATACTTGATTATACCCACTCGCTTACCATCCTGCGCACCTCCTTGTCGGTTTCAAGGTAATCCTCAAGGGTCGGTTTGAGTATGTAAGGTGTTTTCTGCATCGCACGCTCAATAAGCTTAGGCATGTCGGTGAAACCGATGCGGTCATTAAGGAACGATGCAACACAAACCTCATTTGCCGCGTTCACCACGCAAGGCATGTTCCCGCCATGTGACAGGGCTGTATATGCGTGTTGCAGGTTAGGGAAGAGCTCAAGATCGGGTGTCTCGAAGGTGAGTTCCTTGAGGGTTGTCCAATCGATACGGCTGAATGATGAGTTCAGGCGCTTGGGGTATGTAAGCGCGTACATGATTGGCAAGCGCATGTCAGGCGTTCCTAACTGTGCCTTTATTGCGCCATCCTCGAACTGTACCATAGAGTGGATGACCGACTGTGGGTGTACAACAACCTCGATATCCTCGGCACCGACGCCGAACAGCCATTTTGCCTCCATTACCTCGAATCCCTTGTTCATCATTGTGGCAGAATCAATGGTAATCTTTGCTCCCATGCTCCAGTTGGGGTGCTTGAGAGCCTGCTCCTTGGTGACGTGCTCCAACTGCTCCTTGGTGAATGTGCGGAAAGGACCGCCCGAAGCTGTGAGAATAAGTTTCTCTACCTTGTTGTACATCTCTCCGGCAAGGCACTGGAATATAGCTGAATGCTCCGAGTCGACAGGCAATATCGGTGTCTTGTACTCATTGGCAAGTGCGTTTATCAGCTCACCTGCGACAACCATCGTCTCCTTGTTGGCGAGGGCAATAGCCTTACCTGCCTTTATGGCGTTTATTGTAGGGCGCAGGCCCGAAAAACCGACCATCGCGGTAACGACAACATCAATGGGTGCCGCCTCCACAATCTGGCATATGGCTTCGTAGCCACCGTAGGTCTTTATCGGCAGGTCGCTGAGTGCTTCTTTCAGCTTTGGGTATTTTGTCTCATCTGCAATCACTACAGCCTCGGGCATGAATTTGCGTGCCTGGGCTATAAGGTCGTCTACGCGGCTGCCAGCCGTTATAGCATACACCTCAAAGCATTCGGGATGCTCCTCGACAACCTGCAATGTCTGTGTACCGATAGAGCCGGTAGAGCCCAATATGGCAAGCTGTCTTTTTCTGTTGTTCTCCATATGTGATTTAATCTTTGTTGTCTTTAATGTCGTTTGTCTCTCTTGTACGCCAACCTGTCAAAATGCAATGTAGGTATTAGGGTCAAGTGGCTTTCCTCTGTGCCATAGTTCCAGATGAAGGTACTCTCTATTCTCCTCCTTACTGTCGGGCGAACCGTCGCTTAATGTACCTATTGCTTCGCCTCCAACAACCTTGTCACCTACTTTTTTCAGCAGACGATAGCAACTGCGATAGATGGAAATCATATTCTCACGGTGCTGTATGGCAATTGTGAAACCGTCATTTGCAGTGTAGTCACTCATTACCACTACACCGTCATGGATAGCGAGCACATTCTCGCCCGGAACTTCGGCTATGTCGATACCATAATGGTTGTTGTTCGCGTCAAAGCGACGGATGACCTCTCCTTGTGTAGGGCGGAAAAGGTTCAGCCCCTGCAACTCTGCAACATTTGTGGCCTGTGAGGTGATGTTGTATTTTTCCCTATCTTCCCATTCCTGTGCAAACTGCTCTTCAAGAGCCGTCTTGTCAATGGAGAAGGAGTCTGCGTATATCGGTTGCGGAGAGTTCTTTATAGAGTCGGTCGAGATGTCTCCGCTCAGTATGGCTGTGATGTTTGCCAGATAGCGGTCGCGCTTGTTTACCTCATCGATAAGTGAATCGATACGCAGGTTATTGCGTATGAACTCACCTTTTGTGGTCTCGCTTACATAGCCGGGTAGCAGGCTTCTGACAGGAGTGAACACAATAACAAGGTAAATCACTCCAGCAACAAGAAGGAACGAGAAAAAGAGTGACAGAATTACCCAAAATGGCGATATGTAGAATCCAAGTACATTCTTCAGCTTATTCTCGTTATGGATTGTCAGCCTGTATTTGCGTCTCAGTTTATTGCTGAATTTCTTCTCTTTGTCCATATTCCTTCTCTTTAAAGCGAAACAAGTCCCTCCGGGAGGTCAAAAAATATCTCTCTGTTGTCGTTGTCGATACCTGCAATCATCTCCTCTTGTGCCGGAATGAGAATCTCCTCACCGTTATTGTCTATGACAAACAGTGTGTTTATGGTGCTGTCGTCAACATCAATGATCTCGCCAATCTCGCCCAATGTCCCGTCAACGGCAGTGAACCCCTTGAAATAGCTCCATGACATCACTTCGCTCTGTTCGGTCCACTCCTTTGGGATGTAGGCATCGCGGTTGGTGAGGTAACGCACCTCTTCGGCACTCTCCATACGCTCAATCTTTACTATGAGCGTGTCGCTGTTCTTTGTGCGACGTGACTCGAAGAAGAACGGCACCAGTATGCCGTCAATTTCGCACGCCACAAAGTCGCAGTCGTCACCAAGGACAATGCTGTCACCCTCAAGTCCTATTTCCCCTTTTGTGCCGTGAGGCTTCAGGAACTTGCCAAAGTATACAAAGTCTTCCTTTTTTAGCATACGTTTGATTATGAACGAGTTATTTTTGCACCAATCTGGTTCAGTCTCTCTTCAAGGTTCTGATAACCGCGGTCAATCTGCTCGATGTTGTCGATACGGCTTATGCCGTCGGCACTCATCGCAGCAATGAGCAGTGCGATGCCGGCTCTGATGTCGGGCGAACTCATTGCGCGGGGTTTCAGCGTGAAGCGTCTGTCATGTCCTATGACCACAGCCCTGTGCGGGTCGCATAGGATAATCTGAGCTCCCATGTCAATTAGCTTGTCGACGAAGAAGAGGCGGCTCTCGAACATCTTCTGGTGAATGAGCACGCTGCCTTTTGCCTGTATTGCTGTCACGAGAAGAACGCTCAGGAGGTCCGGGGTCAATCCTGGCCACGGCGCATCGCTTATGTTCATGATTGAACCGTCGATGAACGAGTCAATCTCATAATGCTCCTGGGCCGGGATGAAGATATCGTCACCTCTCTGCTCGAATTTGATACCCAATTTGCGGAAGCTGTCGGGGATGATACCCAGATTCTCGAACGACACATCCTTGATGGTGAGTTCGCTCTGTGTCATAGCAGCCATTCCGATGAAGCTGCCCACCTCAATCATGTCTGGCAGTGCGCGGTGTGTACATCCGCAAAGTTCCTTAACACCCTCAATGGTAATGAGGTTACTTGCTATGCCCGATATCTTCGCTCCCATCTTGTTGAGCATGCGGCACAGCTGCTGTATGTAGGGTTCGCAGGCAGCGTTGTAGATTACGGTCTTGCCCTCGGCAAGTACTGCGGCCATGATTATATTGGCTGTTCCGGTTACCGAGGCCTCGTCAAGCAGCATCGGACATCCTTTCAGTTTCTTTGCGCTCATGCGGTAAACCCTCTTGTCGGTATCGAAAGAGAACTCTGCGCCAAGTTTCTGCAAACCGATGATGTGTGTGTCGAGCCTGCGGCGTCCTATCTTGTCGCCTCCCGGTTCAGACATGGTAGCCTTGCCGAATCTTCCCATAAGCGGTCCTATGAACATCACCGAGCCTCTCAGGCGTGCACAGCCGTTGATATACTCTTCGCTCTCGATGTAGTCAAGATTTATGTTGTTGGCCTGGAACGTGTAGCAGCCTACGCCGTTGCGTGTCACCGATACACCCATATTCATGAGCTGACCGATAAGGTTGTTCACATCTGCAATATCAGGTATATTCTCAATAGTTACCTTCTCGCTTGTGAGCAGTGTGGCGCATATCTCCTGCAGAACTTCATTCTTTGCCCCCTGTGGGGTTATGCTTCCGTTGAGCCTGTGTCCGCCTTCAATTATGAAAGATGCCATAGTGTGTCAGAATTTGCGTTTGAACTGTTTCTTTACTCCCATTGTGCGCTTGCCGTTATTGTTGCCGCCGTTGCGCTGGTTGTTGCTTGGGTAAATCCTTATCTCCCTGTCGGCAATGTCTATGGCGCCTTTTGTGTATATGCGCAGGTCATCGAAGATTTTCTTGTCTTCCACGCCCTCCTTGTTCCATGCGATGTGGTTCTTCTTCATCTGTATTGCGATGAGTTCAATGAGCTGGTCGCGCTCCTCGCCCTCGGGTAGTGTGCAGGCATGTGCTATCATATCCTCCACTATGCGTCCATAGTGGCGGTTCTTTATCTCACCGGTCTGGTATGGAACCTTCTCGGGTGCTACATGGAACTCCTCTTTCTTGATTACCTCGAACGGGTAGTCGATGTCAAGTGAGAAGTCGGACATTATAGCAAGGTGATCCCACAGCTTGCGCTCATAGTCGGGCAGGTTGCGGGTATTGGGGAACATGCTCCCCATTATCTCCACAATGGTGGTCGCGCACCGCTGCCTCTCCTCGCGGTCTTCGATGGTGAGTGCGTGGTCCACCATCTTCTGTACTGAACGTCCATACTCGGGTAGGGGCAATTTCTTCTGTCTGGTATTATATTCCATCATTGTCGTATGCGGTTTCAAAAATTCTTCAAAAGTTCCTTTGGCTTTGTCGCTATGAAATTCTTCAGGTAAAAAGGCTCAAAGTATGCAATGTCCTCGAACTGTTCGTTGAACCAGGCACGCTCTCCCAACGGCATCATGTTCTTTGCCAACGGATGCTTGTACTCCTGCAGGAAGTGTGCGTTGGGGTGGTTGATTATCTTGCTGCATTTGTCTGCTCCGTTGCCGAAGAAATATACAGGTCCATGGTCAAGGAACTCCTTGTAACTCTCCTCGGTTACTACCTCGGCGTGTGTCTCTTTCATTACTCCCAATGCCCTGTCGTACACCGTTGCATACACCTCGTTGCGGCGTGCGTCAATCATAGGGCAGAGCAGTGCCTCCTCGGGCAGGTCATCGCGGAAAAGAACCGGTACGCACATTATTGCGGTAGTCGGTATGGCAATCAGCGGAATGTCCCTGCCGTAACATACTCCCTTTGCTGTAGACGATGCAATCCTTAGGCTCGTGTATGAACCGGGGCCACAACTCAATGCCACAGCATTGATTTTGGCACCCTGCTCGTCAGCGACCTTAATCGCCTCCTCGACAAAAGGCGCAAGCACCTTGGCGTGTGAGCGCTCCTCACGGTTCACTCTCTCGAAGAATACCTGTCCGTCCTGGCTCAAGGCTACAGAACAGATCTCGGTAGATGCTTCAATATGCAATATTATCGTTGTTGTCATAAAAATTCTCGTTGTTGTGCCTATATTTGCGTAAGCGCAAAGGTACAAATTTATCGGCATACTTGCTATTAAATAATATTTTTTAATATATGTAGCCAAAAAAGTGTCTTCTTCCTAACGTTTTTCCGGTTTATTCGGATGTTTTTCCGATTTATTGGCTATCTTCGCCAGATGTATAGCTTTTTAGGGGTGTTGTGCCTCGGTAATATTGTGTAACAGATGGTGGCCTTTGCTGCCGAAATAAATGAAGGGATGATACATTCGATGACAGGTTACGGAAAGACCGTGACTCTTTTTCAGGACAGGAAAATCTGCGTGGAGATACGTTCGCTCAACGGTAAGGCAATGGACCTTTCCACCCGTATTGCTCCACAGTTCAAGTGCAGGGAGATGGAGATACGCACTCTCATTACAAACACACTTGAGCGCGGAAAGGTTGACTTTGCCCTTTGGGTAGAGCAGAGCGAGAAGGCCGATACGCCTTCGATAAACAATGCCGTAATGCAGGGCTACCTTGAGCAGATGACCGAGATTTCGAAGAGTACAGGCGTCGCGTTGCCCGAGAATCTTTTTGAGGTTTTGCTGCGTATGCCCGAGGTCATTGCGCGCAAGGAGGTGTATGATGTAAGCGACGAGGAGTGGAAAGAGGTTCTTGAGGGCATCAAGGGTGCTATAGCCGAGCTTATGGCCTTCCGCAAGCAGGAGGGTGAGGCCCTGGCATGTAAACTGTCGGGCAATATTTCCAATATCGCAACCCTGTTGCAGTCGGTAGAATCATATGAAAGTGAGCGCGTAGAGAAAATCCGTGCCCGTATAACCGATTCTCTTGAGAAGCTTGCCGGGGTCGATTATGACAAGAACCGTCTGGAGCAGGAACTTATCTACTA
Source organism: uncultured Bacteroidales bacterium (assembly GCA_937900095.1). Classification (GTDB taxonomy): domain Bacteria; phylum Bacteroidota; class Bacteroidia; order Bacteroidales; family Bacteroidaceae; genus HGM04593. The sequence continues at coordinate 76,005 of CALCEC010000035.1, forward strand.
TATTGAAAAACTCGATGTGAACGAGGAAAAACAGCGTTTGACAAATCATCTGAAATATTTTACCGAGACAATGAACGGCGACAAGGGCCAGGGCAAGAAATTGGGCTTCATAGCTCAGGAAATGGGCCGTGAGATAAATACTCTGGGCAGCAAGAGCAACCATGCCGAGATGCAGAACATTGTGGTGAAGATGAAGGATGAACTTGAGCAGATAAAAGAACAGGTACTCAATATAATGTAAAGAATTATGAGCAAGGGAAAAGTTGTGATTTTTTCAGCCCCGTCAGGCTCGGGCAAGTCAACCTTGGTGCATTTTCTCATGGACCGTGACTCTTCGTTCGGTTTTTCCGTCTCGGCAACCAGCCGTCCGCCCCGTGGTGAGGAGAAGCATGGTGTCGACTACTTCTTCTTTACTCCCGAGGAGTTCCGTGCCCGCATTGCGGCCGATGAGTTCGTGGAGTATGAGGAGGTCTACCCCGGCCGTTATTACGGAACATTGAAATCGCAGGTAGAACGCCAGCTGGAGCAGCAGAACATTCTTTTCGATGTTGATGTTAAAGGTGGCTGCAGTCTCAAGAAATATTATGGTGAGCGTGCTCTGTTCATCTTTGTGCAGGCCCCTTCAGTCGCTGCCTTGCGCGAGCGTCTGGTGCGTCGCGGTGACACCGCTCCCGAGGAGATAGAGAAGCGTGTCAGCAAGGCCGAGTATGAGATGACATTCGCGCAGTTCGCTGACAGGGTGATTGTCAACGATGACCTTGATGCCGCAAAGGCTGAATTGGTTGAAGTTGTTAATAAATTTCTTAATGACTAAGAAGAAAACCGTAATATTCGGTGGCAGCTTCGACCCGGTGCACGTTGGGCATCTTGCACTTGCCCGTGCCGTGTGTGAACATGGATTGGCTCGGGAGGTATGGTTTATGGTATCACCGCAGAACCCTCACAAGTGTGATAACCGCTTGACCGACGAGAGTATGCGCCTGCAGATGGTGCAGCTGGCAGTGCAGGGCAACCCCTCTTTCAAGGCATGTGACTTTGAGTTCGGTCTGCCGCGTCCGTCATATACGGTACACACCCTTGCAGCCCTTGAAGAGGCTTATCCCGATAGGGAGTTCCTGCTGCTGATAGGCGCCGACAACTGGGAGAAATTCGACCGCTGGTATAAGGCCGACGAGATACTTGCACGTTATGGCATAATTGTCTATCCGCGTGGTGACGGTAATGCTCCGCAGCTTCCTGCGAACGTAGTGTGGCTTCCGGCAAAGCTTTACGATGTTAGCTCAACCGCTGTACGCAATGCCGTGGTGGCCGGAAAAGGAATATCGGGATTTGTGACGCCCGAAGTGGAGCGCTTTATAGTTGAAAACGAATTATATAAAAAAGGATGAGGATTATTATTGCATTGCTATGTGCGGTTTTGGGCTTGAATGCTTCGGCACAAGAGCCCGTAAAACTTTATGACGAGATGTGTGATCCGTTGCAGGCTGTCTTCTGTGACTATGTGAGGAACGAATCTTCGCAGAATTTCCTTTCAAGCGGTGCAGGGCAATATACGGGAACTCTCATCGGCGGTAAAATATACGGTTGGGGCTTTTTCCTTGCTGCCGACGGCACCCGCTCGTTCGGCCAGTTCCGCAACGGAAAGAATATCTTCGGAATTTCTATAACTGACAGGATTGCAAAGGTGGGTGGCGAGAACCATTATGTTGTCTATGACCTTGCAACGGGCAATATCATCCGACTGTTTTCACGCGAAGGCAATGCGCGTCTTGTGTATCCGTTTGTGCCTACAGAGGAGAATCCTGTTTCACCTTATTCGTTCAAGAAAGAGACATATGACAATGGTGATATATATGTCGGGGAGTTCTACAACGGCAAGCGCCACGGTTACGGGGTCTGTTATTTCGCGAACGGTGATATATGGTATGGACGGTATGAGGATGGCTACCGTAACGGTTACGGAATGCTTGTGACTCCTGACCACCGCGTATCTTACGGCAAATGGCTCGGTGACACCCGATTTGATGAGTGAGCAGCGTCACTTGCAGGTTTGTACAGTCTTGATTTGAATAACTTTTAAATTTAATATAATGAAAAAGAGAATTTTGCATTTGGTTTCATTAGTTGTAGCTTCGCTTATGGTGATGCCCTCTGTGGCACAGAGCGAGAGTGTCGTAACCTTGTCGGCCAACGGGTATGTAACTGCGGGCCCCGAGAAGAATGCGTTCATCGATGAGCAGCGCTGCGAGTTGCGTAACTGGAACAGCACGGAGACTGTGGTCAGCTTCTATTTCAGGGCAGAAAAGAGCGGCAAAATGGATGTTGCGCTCAAGGCAAAAGGACATTCGCAGATAGAGGTCTCTCTCTTGGGCAAAAAGAAGAAAATCAAGCTCGACAGTGACGGGCTGGAGCTTGTGAAGGTGGGCACATTCAAGGTGAAAGAGCCCGGATATATAAAGATGGATATACGCGGCCTCAAGATTAAGGCCGGTGATAGCTTCGGCAATGTGGCAGAGGTTGTTGTCGGTGGCGACGTGGCTCCTGTAGTCTGCGTAAGCCCTGAATTCAGCACCCATTTCGGACGCCGTGGTCCATCTGTGCATTTGGGCTATACACTTCCACAGGAAGATGTGGAGTGGTTCTACAATGAGGTTGTTGTGCCCGAGGAGGGTGATATCCCAAGCAGCTATTATATGGCCTGCGGCTTCGGTCAGGGTTACTTCGGAATGCAGAACAACAGCCCTCATAAGAGAAGGGTGCTCTTCTCTGTATGGAGTCCGTTCAATACCGACAATCCTTCAGAGATTCCTGATTCTTTGCGTGTCACACTCGTGAAGAAGGGTGACGGTGTGAAGGTGAATGACTTCGGCAACGAGGGCTCAGGCGGCCAGAGCTATATGTATTATGATTGGAAAGCCGGTGAGCGTTGCCGCTTCCTCATGGGAGTAAGACCCGACGGCAATGGCAACACCGTATATACTGCTTACTTCTTCGATAACCACAAGGGCAAGTGGCAGCTCGTGGCATCTTTCCGCCGTCCGCAAACCACTACATGGTACACCGGTGCGCACTCTTTCCTTGAGAACTTCAATCCTGTAATGGGCTACATCAACCGTAAGGCTTGCTACAGCAACCAATGGGCGCGTACCGTTGACGGTAAGTGGGTACCTGTAACCCAGGCACGTTTCACCTGTGACGCGACAGGAAGCCAAAGACAGCGTCTCGACTACAGCGGCGGTGTTGAAGGTGAGAGCTTCTTCCTCACTATGGGCGGTTTCTTTGATGAATATTTGAATGCAGGTACAAGATTCGAGCGTGCAGGTAATGTGACCAAGGCTCCCGATGTTGATTTCTCTACGCTGGAGTAAAAGTGTATCTTTGGACATGAAAACAGTGGAACAAAGCAGACATGGCCTTGATAAAAAATATTTTTTAGAAATTTAAGTATATTCTTGATATTTTGGCTATCTTTGCAATTGTATCCTAATATGACGCTTTGCGTCTTTTGGAAACATAGACATTGGAGACATTAACAAACAATATTTATTTAAAACACACTGTAATATGAACTTGAAGAAATTTTTCGGTCTTGCCTTGTGTGGTATCATGGCTCTCGTGGGCTCTACAGCACAGGCACAGTCACTTTCTCCATCGACAAAGTGGCATTGGGACAAGGGTACTATTGTAGTTGAGACACCTGAGCGTCCTGCTGGTCAGGAGCACGCTCTGAACCTCGCAGTTGCTCCAATCAAGACTGTCCGCGTAGCTTTCGTGGGTCTTGGTATGCGTGGTCCTGGTGCGGTTGTACGTTTCTGCCGCATCCCCGGTGTTGAGATTGTAGCTCTTTGCGACTATGAGTATGAGCGCGCAGAGAAGTGCCAGGAAGAGCTTCGCAAGCAGGGCCTTATCCCGGCAGACATCTATTATGGCGCGAAGGGTTACGAGGAGCTTTGCAAGCGCCCCGATATCGACCTCGTTTATGTAGCTGCTGACTGGAACCACCACTATCCTGTAGCAAAGTGCGCTCTTGAGAACGGCAAGCACACAGCTATCGAGGTGCCTTCTGCAATGAACCTCGAGCAGTGCTGGAGCCTTATCGACCTCGCAGAGAAGACACGCCTCCACTGCTTCATCCTCGAGAACTGCTGCTACGACGACTATGAGATGAACGCTCTTGCAATGGCTCAGGACGGCGTATTCGGTGAGATCATCCGCGCCGAGGGTGCTTACATCCACAGCCTCGAGTGGTTCTGGGATGCATACTGGAAGGATCCTGCCGACAACGATGTTGACAACCTCCACTGGCGTCTGAAGTACAACAAGGAGAACCGTGGCGACCTCTACGCTACTCACGGCCTTGGCCCCGTTGCACAGTGCCTCGACATTCACCGTGGTGACCGTTTCACAACATTGGTTGCAATGGATACAGATCCTTTCTTCGGTAAGGAGCTCGTAAAGGAGAAGACAGGTAAGGAGTGCAAGGAGTTCCGCAATGGTGACCACACTACAACTCTTATGCGTACAGCAAAGGGTAAGGTTGTCGAGATCCAGCACAACGTTATGACTCCTCAGCCATACAACCGCTTGTTCAAGCTCACCGGTACAAAGGGTTATGCTACAAAGTATCCTACACCAGAGCTCGCACTTTCAGGTGAGGCTCTCAAGGGTACAGGTGCTCCTCAGGTTGACAACCTCAACGCTCACGGTTTCATGAGCGCAGAGCAGAGAAATGCCATGATGGCAAAGTACTACCACCCAATCCTCAAGAAGTATGTTGAGAAGGGTCGCGACCTCGGTCACGGTGGTATGGACTTCGTGATGGACTCTCGTCTTGTTTACTGCTTGCAGAATGGTCTTCCACTTGATATGGACGTTTATGACTTGGCAGAGTGGTGCTGCTTGGCAGAGCTCGGTACATTGTCAATGGACAACAACTGCGCAGCTGTGACATTCCCCGACTTCACACGCGGTTACTGGAATGTTCAGAAGGGTTACAAGCACGCATACGCTACTCCTGAGGCAGAGGCTGCTACAGAGGCATACGCTGAGGCTTACAGCGCTACACAGAAGGAGGTTGCTGCAAAGAAGAACCTTTGGGCTCTCTACGATGCAGTAAAGGCAGCCAAGGCTGCCGGCGATGCAAAGGCAGAGGCTAAGGCTCAGAAGAAGCTCGACGCTGCTAAGGCATCAGCTGACAAGGCTATTGCAAAGGCTATGAAGAAGGCTTTCGCTAACAAGTAATCAATAACTGATTATATATGAGCGAGGCATCCAAGCGGATGCCTCGCTTTTTTTGGTTTCATCGCTTGCGTTTTTCGAGTACTTGTCATTTCGAACGTATGTGAGAAATCTCTATCATAGTATTGTCATTCTATATTTGCACTGTCATTGACTCGTTTTGCTTTTCGCAAC